>NZ_JBEZGQ010000007.1:0-37594 GCF_040650095.1 Actinoplanes sp. NPDC048791
CGAGCAGGTCGAGGGTGCCGAGCCCGAGGGCGGCGCGTACCGGCTCGATGGTCAGGGCCAGGGCGCTCGCGGCCAGGACGACCGGCCAGGGGCGGCGGCCGTAGCGTCGTGCGACCGGGCTGACCAGCGCGATCATCGACAGGCCGAGGGCCGCCACTCCAGCCAGGGCGGTCAGCCAGCCGGCGAGCGGCAACGGCAGGAACACCGCGGGGGAGACGACGAACAACGCGGGCGGTGGCAGCGCGGTGCCGAGGTGGGTCAGCGGCGAGCGGTACGCGTACAGGCCGTCGCCGGCGAGGGCGTGGACGATCGCCGCCCGGTCCACGGCGAGGTCGCTGAAGCCGTACCGCTGGGCGATCGTGGTGATCGCGGCCAGGATGCCGACCCACGCGAGCAGGACCACCAGGCACCTGGTCGTGGCCGGACGCGCGGCAGTCCGCATCGCGGGCATGGCGCGACCTCCCCGTGGCTCGACCCGGCGGCACGGCGCCGGTCTCGAGCGCGCCGCCGCCCTGGTGCTTCGACGGCTTAACGCCGGGCGAGCCCGTTAGGTGATTTACCCGGGGATCTTGCGCGCGGCGGCCGCGGAGACGGTGGCGATCTTGGCTTCGCGGCGGGCTGTCCGCACCGCACGGCGCACCGAGCGCTGCGAGCGGTCGACCGCGTGGCTGGTGCGATAGCCGATGCCCGGCTTGCCCTGGGTGTCGACCGCGGCGAGCAGCAGGCCGCCGAGCAGACCGAGGTTCTTCAGGAAGTCGGTCTGGTGCTGCGCGCGCTGCGGCTGCGGATAGGTCCAGAACGGATGCCCGGCGAAGGTGGTCGGCACCAGGCCGGCGGCGAGCGCGAGGGCGGCCGGCCGGGTGAGGCGGCCGCTGGCCAGCAGCAGCCCGGCGACGACGTCGGACGCGGCCTTGGCCCGCACGAGGTCGCGCGCTTCGGTGGGCAGGCGTGGATCGACCTTCTCGATCATCGGCGCGACCTTGTCGGTGACCCGCTTGGCCGCGGTGACTTTGGCATCCGGGTCGAGCACGACGCGGATGCCGCTGACCACGAAGATCGCACCGAGCATGGCACGGGCTGCAGTACGCACAGGCTTCATAACCCTCGTTATACCCGGATCCGCGCCGGTGTGCCGGGTGAGTTGTGGACAGGGTTCGTGAGCGGCCACCGTAGGCTTTCCGGGCATGACAGAGGTGCGCATCGAGCAACCCGAGGATGCCGACGGCATTCGCCGGCTACTGGAGTCGGCGTTCGGCGGTGAGGTTGAAGCCCGGCTGGTCGCGGCGTTGCGGCCGACCCATGCCTGGCTGCCCGAGTTTTCCGTCGTGGCCGAGGAAAACGGTCGCCTGGTGGCGTTCGCGCTGCTCAGCAGGGTGATGATCGGTGGTGAGGAAGCGCTCGCGCTGGGACCGGTGGCCGTCACGCCCGAGCGACAGCGGCAGGGGTTCGGCACCAGCGTCGTCCGGGACGCGCTGCGGCGGGCCACCGAGGCACGGGAACGGCTCGTGCTGGTGCTCGGCGACCCGGCCTACTACCGGCGGTTCGGGTTCGTGCCGGCTGCCCCGTACGGGATCACCAGCGAATGGTCCTCGGCCGGCGACGCCTGGCAGGTCCTGGCCCTGCGGCCGGTCGAAGCCCGCTACCCGTCGGCCTGGCGCCTCGGCTGAGCCACGCTAGGGCTGGGTGCGCAGGTAGCGCCCGAAGTGCGGCACGGTGAACGCCACCGTCCCCCGTTCGCCCGAGTAGATCAGGCCCTTCTTGATCAACGCGTCCCGGGCCGGCGACAGGCTGGCCGGGCGCCGGGACAGCGCGGCGGCGATGTCGGCGGTCGGCACAGCGGCGTCCATGTCGTTGCCCGAGTCGCCGGAGAGGGAGGCCATCGCGCGCATGTACTCGCGTTCGGCCGGGGTCGCGCGCTCGAAGCGGGAGCCGAAGAAGCCGACCGCCAGCTCCGCCTCGGCCTCCGGCGCGGCCACCCGGACGTCCTCGGCGGTCACCGGCGAGGTCGGCGCGTGGTCCCAGGTCGCCTTCCCGTACGCCTGCACGAAGTACGGATAGCCACCCGACTTGTCGTAGAGCAGGTCCAGCGCCTTGGGCTCGTATTCGACGTCCTCGCGGGCGGCGGGCGCGCACAGGGCCAGGTCCGCGGCGATCCGGTCGAGGCGGTCGATGCGCTGGTACCGGAAGAGGCGTTCCGAGTAGGACTTGGCCGCGGACAGCACCGCCGGCAGGTGCGGCAGGCCGGCGCCGACGACGATGAGCGGCGCGCCGAGCTGGGACAGCTCGTGGCAGGCGGCGCACAGGGCGGACACGTCCGTCGGGCCGAGGTCCTGCATCTCGTCGATGAACAGGGCGATGCCGGTGCCCACGTCTGTGGCCAGCGACGCGGCGTCGGTGAACAGCTCGACCAGGTCGATCTCGATGTCGCCGGAGTCGGCGCGGCCCCGGGCGGCGGGTACGTCGATGCCGGGGGTCCAGCGGTCGCGCAGCTTCGCCGAGGAGTCGTTGGCCCGCAGCGCGAAGGCCTTGAGGACGGCCAGCACCTCGTCGACCCGTTCCGGGTTGCGGTGGTGCGGGGTCAGCTCGCGGATCGCCATGTGCAGCGCGGCGGAGACCGGGCGGCGCAGCGACTGGTCCGGCCGGGCCTCGATCTTGCCGGTGCCCCAGAGCCGGCCGATGGCGGCCGAGCGCAGGGTGTTGAGCAGGACGGTCTTGCCGACGCCGCGGAGTCCGGTGAGGACCAGGCTGCGTTCGGGACGGCCCCGGGCAACGCGCTCCAGGACGACATCGAAGGCATCCAGCTCACGGCCGCGACCGGCCAGCTCGGGCGGGCGTTGGCCGGCGCCGGGCGCGTACGGGTTGCGGACCGGATCCACGGATAGCACCGTATCGGGCTCTCTAGCCGAAAAGCTAGAGTTCGCAATCGAACGCTCTCTACGAGTGTCTAGCGTCAGCCCTAGAGAGCGCTAGTCGACCCCATACTCTTTGAGGCACAGCACGAAGTCGAGGCTGTCCAGCTCGCTGTCGTAGAAGTACCACTTCGTGTACTTCTGGACCTTGCTGCACTTGGACTCGGCGTCAGCCTCGCCGGTGGTGCGGCCGTCGACGCGCTTGAGCACCTGGTAGGTGCCGCTGGCGCAGACCACGATCTTGAGGTCGGGGCTGTCGTCCGCCGTACCCTCGTTGCGCACGCACTGGCCCTTGCCCACGAAGCGCGCGTCCTCGCTGCTCTGCGGCTCGGGCACCGAGCCGTTGGTGGCGCTCGCCGACGCGGTGGGCTGGGCCGACCGCCCGGCCTCCGGGTTGCCGGCCCGCTGCACCAACCAACCGGCAGTCGCCAGCCCGCCGATGATGAGCAGGGCGAGCACGACCACCAGAGCGATGATCGGAGTGTTGCGCTTGCGCGGCGGCGGTGCCGGCGGCTGCTGCCAGACGGGCGGCACGCCGTTCATCGGCGCCACCGGATAGCCACCGTGGAAGCCCGCGGAATTCTCCTGCGAGGGCGGCACCGACATCGGCTGGCCACCCCAGGCCGTCTCGGGCACCGGCGACGAATGCGTCGCAGCGTCGCCCCACGGATCGGCCGGCTCGGTGTACGGCTCGTCGGAACCCGGCGGTCCGCCGGCCGACCAGCCCTGGCCGGGGTAGGGGCCGTTCTGCGACATCGGGGTTCCTCCAGGCGCGGGTTCGCTGTACGCCACCGTAGCGTGCACGCCCGGCTCGTTCTCTCCCGGAATCGCGCCGACCTGGGCTCAACTCGGCTACAACAGGGCCATTCGCCTCGTCTGTCGGCAACGCGACCCGCGCGGGGGACGCCGGACCACTACCGTTCAGCCCCATGTCTTTCACGGTGACGGTTTGCGCGGCGATCTTCGGCGGCGCGGCGGCCGCCTTCGTCCCCCGCCTGGCGCACCGCCTGGCGGTGCCCCGCGGCAGCCGGCCGAGATCAACCTGCGCTGACTGCACGGCCGATCTGCCGACCTGGGTACGGGCGGGAGCATCGTGCGACTGTGCCCGGGCACCGGTGTGGACCTTGACGACAGGTGCGCTGGTCGGGGGCGTGCTGGGGGCCACGATCGGGCCGGCGCCGCTGCTGGTGGTGCTGCTTCCGGCGGCGCTGCTGGGCATCCTGCTGGCCTTGATCGACCTGCGCTGTCTGCGCCTGCCGGACCCGCTGGTGGGGTTGCTGGCGGTGGGGACGGTGCTGCCTCTCAGCGCTGTCGCTCTGGTGACCGGCGAGCCTGCTGATCTCATGCGGTCGACTCTGGGGGCTGTGCTCAGCGGCAGTGTGTATTTGATCATCGCTCTGCTGCCTGGGGGCGGGCTCGGGCTGGGTGACGTGAAGCTCGCCACGGTGCTGGGCTTCACGTTGGGGTTCGTGGGATGGCCGGCGGTGGTCGTCGGGCTTGTGGCACCGCATCTGATCAACGGTCCGGTTGCGGTGGTGCTCTTGCTGACCAGGAGGGCGGGACGCCGGACCGCTCTGCCGCTGGGGCCGGCTCTGCTGACCGGTGCATTGCTCGGTTGCCTGATCACGTAGCGGCCCGTGAAATGTCAGAGGCTGGTGCCAGACTTCCGGGCATGGGCGATGAGGTGCGGATCAGGGACGTCGAAGAGGCCGATCTTGAGGTGTTCTTCGCGCAGGAGCACGATGCCGAGGCCGCTCGGCGGGCCAGATTCCCGCCTCGGGAGCGGGAGTGGTTCATGACCCACTGGGCCACGAATGTGCTGGGTGATCCGACGGTTCTCGCCCGGACGGTCACCGTGGACGGTGCCACGGCGGGGAACGTGGTGGCCTGGTGGGAGCAGGAGCGGCGCTTCATCGGGTACTGGTTCGGCAGGGAGTACTGGGGGCGGGGTGTCGGGACCGCGGCGCTGACCCTCTTCCTGGAGCGCGAGACCATCCGGCCGCTCTACGCCGATCCGTTTGTCGGCAATACCGGGTCGGTCCGGCTGCTGGAGAAATGCGGCTTCGAGCGCACGGGCACGGTCCAGCACGGCGACAACGAGCACGTCATGCTCGTGCTCAGCTCAGAGAAGCCGTAGCTGGCGGTCCTTGGGCCGGGACGGGACGGCGTCGCCCATGCGCTCGAACAACCCCGCGTCGATCGCGTCCAGGAACGGGGTCGGTGACTGCTCGCGCTCCTTGCCGTGCCGGAAGCGCCGCGCCGCGTGGCTCACATAGAGCCGGTCCTGCGCCCGCGTCAGCCCGACGAAGAACAAGCGCCGTTCCTCAGCCGTCTCGTCATCCGTCGGCTTGCTGCCCGGCCAGCGCAACGGCAGCAGCCCGTCCTCGCAGCCGACCAGGAACACGACCGGGAATTCCAGCCCCTTCGCCGCGTGCAGGGTCAGCAGGTTGACCGCCTCCGCCCGCGGGTCGAGCGCGTCGACCTCGGCGCCCGTGGCGATCTCCTGCAGGAAGCGGGTCATGTCCTCGCCGATCCGATGGGCGAGCGGCATGAGCAGGTCGGCAGCCGTCCAGACGTCTTCGGGCGCGAGCTGCTCGGCGTCCAGGGTCGGCGCGGCGTACCGCTGGGCCAGGACCTGCGCGGTCAGCTTGACCCGGGCTGCGAGCGATCCACCCAGGCCGTCGGCGTGCCGCAGCTCGCGCGCCAGCACCTGGACCCCGGGCCGGTCCCGCAGGCGATTGTGTGACCGCTTCTGCACCGGTACGCCGGCTCGAGACAGCGCGTCGACCACAGCCTGAGCCTGGGAGTCGGTGCGGTAGAGCACCGCGATGTCCGCGAAGGACAGGGTGCCCGGCGCGACCGCGCGGGAGTCGATGCGGCCGGAGTCGAGCGAGCGGTGCGACAGGCCACCGACCAGCTCATCAACGGTACGGACGACGAAGTCAGCCTCGTCCGCCACGCTGCCCGCGAAGTAGCGACCGACCAGCGGCGACTCGGGGTTGACCCGGGCCGGGTCCAGCCGACGGCCCTGCACCAGCGTGGTCGGCGCGATGGCCTGCACCGCGGCGGCCAGGATCGGTGCCGACGAGCGGTAGTTGCGGGTGAGCCGGACCAGCCGGGCATCGGTGAAGTCGCGGCTGAAGCGCAGGAAGTACCCCACGTCGGCGCCGCGGAAGGAGTAGATCGCCTGATCGGGGTCGCCGATCGCGCACAGGTTGCCGTCCGCCGGTGAGAGCAGGCGCAACAGCTCGTACTGCGTGTCGTCGACGTCCTGGTACTCGTCCACGAAGATCCACTGCCAGCGCTTGCGGTACCGCTCGACCAGCTCCGGCTCGTCGCGCAGCAACGCGACAGGCATCGTGAGCAGGTCGTCCAGGTCGACGAGGTCCTGCTGACGGAGCAGTTTCGCGTACGCGTGGTCGTCGTCGCCGGCCTGCTCCCGGGCCGCGGCGCGCTCCGCGTCGTCGGCGATCCGCCAGCTCGCGCCGAGCCCGGCCGCCTTGGCGTTCTCCTTGAGGATGGTCAGCCCGAGCGAGTGGAACGTGCCGACCGTGATGTCCTCGGCCACGTCCGGGATCAGCGCGTCGAGCCGGTGGCGCATCTCCTCGGCGGCACGCCGGGTGAAGGTGATCGCCAGGCAGCGCTCGGGGAAGACGCCCAGCTCAGCGCAGAGGTACGCGATCCGGTGGGTGAGCGTGCGGGTCTTGCCGGTGCCGGGCCCGGCCACGATCAGCAGCGGACCGCCGGGCGCGGAGGCCGCCACCCGCTGCATGGCGTCGAGGCGGTCCAGCAGCCCGGTGCCGACCTCCTCCATGCCGGCCAGCATCGGCTCGAACGGCTCGTGCGGGCTGGCCGGCGGGGGCAGCGGCGGCGCTTTCTTCTTCGGCTCCTTGGCGGCCTTCGGGACCGGGGCGCGGCCGATCGCCGGCTCGGCCTTGCGCTGCTGCGGCACCGGTACGGGGATCATGTCGAACAGCGTCTCGGCCTGCGGAGCGCTCTGCTTGTTGCGCAGTTCGCCGGGCTCGAAGAGGGTGATGACGCCGTACTCACCGTCGTAGCCGGAGATCCGCCGCACGTCGCCGCGCCGCAGCCGGTCGATGGCCTCGCGCAGCTGCTCGCCGCCGGCCTGGCCGATGTCGTCGAGCGGGACGTTGCGCAGGATGTCGAGCTCCGCGCCGAGGCTGGCGACCACGTGGTTGAGCTGGCCGTCGACGGTCTTCGACTTCGGGCCGACGCCGTTGATCTCGCCCAGGATCTCGGCGAGCTGGATGAGGTGGACGACCTGCTGGTCCCGTTGGCCGCCGTCGGTGCGGTCGGCCAGCTCCTCGACGCGGTTGAGCACGCCGACGGTCAGCGGCTTGCCGCACTCGGGGCAGCGGCCGCCGTGCTCGCGGGTCTGCTGCGGCGCCCAGTTGATGCCGCAGGCCCGGTGCCCGTCCGCGTGGTACTTGCCTTCTTCGGGGAAGAACTCGATCGTGCCCGCCAGCGTCTCGCCGGCCTTGATCGCGAAGTAGTCGGGCGCGCCGGTGAAGAGCGTCGCCTCCCGGGCCAGCGCCGCCGGTGAGTGCGCGTCCGAATTGGACACGAGGCGGTAGCGGTCGAGGCTGGAGACCCGCCAGTTCATCGCCGGGTCGGAGGAGAGCCCGGTCTCCACGGCGGTGATGTGCTCGGCGAGGTCGGCGTAGCAGTCGGCGATGGCGTCGAAGCCGGACTTCGAGCCCAGCGCGGAGAACCACGGGGTCCAGATGTGCGCGGGGACGAGGTAGCCGTCGGGGCTGGCCTCGAGCACGATCTCGAGCAGGTCGCGGGAGTCGAGGCCGAGAATCGGGCGGCCGTCCGCGGTGAGGTTGCCGATCCGGCCGAGCGCGGTGTTGAACCGGGCGGCGGCGGCCAGGTCCGGCATGTAGATCAGGTGGTGGACCTTGCGGGTGCGGTCGTCCCGTTTGTAGATCGTGGAGATTTCCACGCTGAGCATGAACCGGGCGTCGGTGCTGCTCTGCAGGATCGGCGGCAGCTTGCGGCTGACCTCCTGCTCCGCGTCGGCGCCGAGCCGGTAGAGGCCGGGCTCGTCGGCGGGGACCAGATTTTCCCGGAGGTGGTCGAACCAGGCGGGATGCGTGAAGTCCCCGGTGCCGAGCACGGCGATGCCCTTGCGCCGAGCCCACCAGGCCAGGTTCGGCAGGGTGAGGTCGCGGCTGCAGGCCCGCGAATACTTGGAGTGGATGTGCAGATCCGCGACGTATGTGTCCGCGGTGACCGAGGACCCTTCGCTAACCGAGGGCACGCTGCATCCTGTCACGAGCGCCCGGCGCGCCACGAGCCGCCACGCGCGAAGTGACATAACCGATCCACGATTGAATCCTGCGGAGATGTGCCCCGTGGCTCAGCGCAACCCCCAAGATTCACTGCTAAGGGGTACGCAGCTCGATGACAGTGACCTGCGGCGGCGCGCCCACCCGCACCGGCGGACCCCAGAATCCGGCCCCGTTGGTGACGTAGACCGGCACGCCGTCGACCGTGCCGAACCCGCTGACCACCGGCTGCTCCAGCTTGACGAGCAGGTTGAAGGGAGCCATCTGACCACCGTGGGTGTGCCCGGAAACCTGAAGGTCAACGCCGAACGGAGCAGCGTCCCGGGCGACGACGGGCTGATGAGCCATGAGCACAACCGGCCGGCTGGTGTCGCGGTCCCCGAGCGCACGCCGTAGATCAGGCCCGTCCCCGAAGTCGACGCCGCCGATGTCGTTGACGCCGGCCAGGTCGAGCCCGTCCAGCTCGAGCCGCTCGTTCCGCAGCGGTTTGACCCCGAGCCGGGCCACCTCGGCGACCCACTCCTGATAACCGGAGTAGTACTCGTGGTTCCCGGTGACGAAGTAGGCGCCGCGGCGTGACTTGATGTCGGCGAGCGGCGCGGCGAACCGGCCCAGCTCGGCGACGCTGCCGTCGACCAGGTCGCCGACGATACAGACGATGTCGGCGTTGACGGAGTTGATGAGATTGACGATCCGGGCGGCGTGGTTCGTGCCGGTCAGCGGGCCGAGGTGGATGTCTGAGACGACGGCGAGGCGGGTGCCGTCCATGGCGCGGGGGAGCTTGGCCATGGGGAGCTGGACCCGGTCTAGCTGCGGGGGGCCGAGGGCGGTCTTGACGCCGTAGCCGGTGATGCCGGCGGCGGTGAGCCCGGCGAAGATCGCTGCGCCGCGGGCGAGGAGGAGTCGCCGGTCGATGCCCTGGGAGCTGGGGGAATCGGTGGTGACCTCGGGCTTACTTGCTCCTTGAGCGTCGGCTCCGGCCGCGAGGCCGTCGACGGGCGTCTGCTGGGGTGCTTCCGCGCCCGTCGTAGTGGGCCCGGCTGCCCCCGCAGCGGTCGGCGTGAGTCCAGTTGCTCCCGCAGTGACCGTGTTGTGCCCGGCTCCCGCGGTGGCTGGCGTGTGCCCGGCTCCCGCGGTGGCCTTCGTGGCCGTGGCCTCGGCGGTGGGGTGAATCTTCGTCGGACCGTCGGACTTGCTCGTGGCCCGGATCCAGAGGTTGATCGCCAGCCGCGGAATCTCCAGGACCGCCAGAGTCACCAGCAGGTAGAACATCAGCGCGATCCAGAGGTACCCCGGCCAGGCCAGCCACTCGACGTACCCGGCCCGCACCCCGATCAGAGTGGCCGGCACCAGGACGGCCAGCGCAATCGCCACGAAACCGCCGAACCTCCGCACCCGCCCGGCCCGGAACGGGTCCCGCACCAGCCGCTTCCACAGGTAGAAGTGGATCAGGCCGATGACGACGATGATGAGCGCGACGAACGCGATCAAGCTCAACCCCCAGCGAACGGCGGCAGGACGTCCACCGTCGCGCCGGCGGGCAATGCCGCTTGTCGATCATGGCAGGCGAGGCCGTCCACCAGGAAGCTGGCCGCCTTCAACACCATCGCGAGCCGCTCGCCGTGCCGCTGCGCCAGAACCACGGTGAGGTCCTCGAGTGATCCGGCCGTGACGCTTTCCGAGGAACAGCCAGCGGCAGCCCGCGCCCCAGCGAAGTACCTGATTTCAACCAAGCCCGCGCCGCTGGACACGTCAGCCCCCGATCGCTGACATCGGGCGGACCGGCTGCAGGAAGGAGGGATCGTCGATCCCGTGACCCGCTCGCTTGCCCCACATCGCGGCCTGCCAGGCCTTGGCGATGTCCGCGTCCGGCCGCCCGGAGCGCAGCAACCCGCGCAGGTCCGACTCATCCGTGGCGAAGAGGCAGTTGCGGACCTGGCCGTCCGCGGTGAGCCGGGTGCGGTCGCAGTCACCACAGAATGGCCTGGTCACGCTGCCGATCACCCCGACGCGGGCCGGATTGCCCGCCGCGTCGACATAGCCGGGCACGAGCCAGGTCTCGGCCGGCGCTGTTCCACGTGAAACCGAATCGGGTAGCAGCCCGTACGGCTCCAGCGAAGCCAGGATCGCCTCAGCGGTGACCATCTCGTGCCGGTCCCACTGATGCTGAGCATCCAGCGGCATCTGCTCGATGAACCTGAGCTGGTAACCGTGGTCGAGAGCGAAGCGCAGCAGTGCCGGAGCCTCGTCGTCGTTGACCCCGCGCATGAGCACCGTGTTGATCTTCACCGGGGTCAGTCCGGCGCGGGCTGCCCCGGCCAGGCCCTTCAGCACGTCGGCATGCCGGTCGCGGTGGGTGAGCTCCAGGAACCGGGCCGGCGACAGAGTGTCCAGGGAGACGTTGACGCGATTCAGGCCGGCGTCCCGCAGCGCACCCGCGAGCCGATCAAGCCCGATGCCGTTGGTGGTGATGGAGAGCTTCGGCCGCGGTTCGAGCGCGGCGGCCGCGGCGATGATGCCCGTCAGCCCCCGCCGGATCAACGGCTCGCCGCCGGTGAACCGTACGTCGGTGACGCCGAGCTGCTCGACGGCGATCCGGATCAGGCGGCTGACCTCGTCATCGGTCAGCTGCTGCTCACGCGGCATCCACGCGAGGCCCTCCTCGGGCATGCAGTACGAGCAGCGCAGGTTGCACCGGTCGGTCAACGACACCCGCAGATCGGTCGCGACCCGTCCGAAGCGGTCAGCGAGCACACTCATGTCGACCCCTCGCCCCGCTGGTAGGCCACGTCGGCAGGAGCTCGGTGCCACCCGGATCGCCCGGCACGCTCGCTCATTGATCGAACGTAGCGCTTGGATGTGACATTTGGCGTCGCCCGTTCTGTGGTTCGGGGCACGCCGAGCGCTCAGCTCCGTAGCGCGGCGTCGGCCGTGGAGCGCACTGAGCTGCGGTAAGCCCCGCCGAACGCCGCTGTGTGCACCAGCAGGAGGTGCAACTGATGCACGGGTACGCGTTCGCGCCAGCCGTCCGCCAGGGGCCACTCCTCCGCGTACGCCCGCATGATCGTCTCCAGGTGCGGCGCCGCGCCGAAGAGCGCGAGCTGCGCCAGGTCGGTCTCCCGGTGCCCACCGTGCGCAGCCGGATCGACCAGCCAGGCCCGCCCGTCGGCGCCCCACAGGACGTTTCCCGGCCACAGGTCGCCGTGGATCCGAGCCGGCGCTTCGTCCCCGCCGTACCCCTCGATCTGCTCGATGACCTGCTCCACAACCGCGACGTCTGCGGGCGGGAGGGTGCCACTGTCGGCCGAGATCTTCAGGTACGGCCGCAGCCGCCGTTCCGCGAACCATGGCCCCCACGGCCCGGCGGAGGGTGTGTTGTCCTGAGCCAACGGCCCGATGAACCCAGGCCAAGGCGCGCCGAAGGTATCCGCGCCCCGGCGATGCAGCCCGGCCAGCTCCCGCCCGAACCGCTCGGCGGCAGCCGGGGACGGCGGGCCCGAGTCGATCCATTCGAGCGCGAGCATCTCCGGAAGCGCCACCAGCACCTCCGGGATCGGCACGGTCCCCGCCTCGCGAAGCCATCGCAGGCCGGCCGCCTCGGTCGCGAAGAAGTGCTCGGGAGCGCTGCCGGACGGCCACGTCTTGGTGAACAGTGACGCGCCATCGTCCAAGGTCAGGCGGGATGCGGTGCATACGTCACCGCCCCCGACGGGGGTTTCCCGGATCCGCTGATGGGTGAGAAATGTCGGGAGATGCTGGGGGTGCGCGCGCAGGTACGCCAGATCCACCGCCTTATCTTCCACTTCGGGTTACGGCGTGCCCGGATCGGAGTCAAAATGTCGGCATGACACCTGTCGCGGTGCGTTCGTACCGGCCGAGCGACCACAGCGCTGGTCGCCGCCTGTGGTCGGAGCTGACCAATCAGCACAACCAGATGTACGGCGATGCCGCCAACGATGCCGGCGCGGGTTTCGAGGAGTACCTCACCCGGCTGGACCTGAGCGGGCTCTGGGTCGCCGACCACGCCGATGACGGGGTGATCGGCCTGGTCGGGCTCATCATGCGCGGCCGCGCCGGCGAGGTGGAGCCCGTGGTCGTGACCGGCTCCCACCGGCACAAGGGGGTCGGCCGCAAGCTGCTGCGGCACGTCGCGGCGGAAGCGAAGAAGCGCAACATGGTCTCGCTGACGATCTCGCCGTCGTCGCGCAACGTCGACGCGATCCGCAGCCTGCACGCGGCGGGTTACGACGTGGTGTCGTCGATCGAACTGACCATGGACCTGGACCGGCATGCCCATGACTGGCAGCAGGACGGGCTCGAGTTGCATGAGTTGCAGTTTCGTTCCTGAGCCGGGGTCGTGGGGGACGCCTGTGGATAACTGGGTTATCCACAGGAGCAAGGTTTGGCAGGCGGCGGCGAGCTGAATTCGGCCACGCTGCCGGGCATGAAAAAGCAGATGGTCAGTTCACCGGCCGAGCTCATCTCAGCCGTGCCGTTCCTGATCGGCTTCCACCCGGCGGACAGCCTCGTCGTGGTGGCGCTGCAGGGCACGCTCATCACCTTCGCCGTGCGTATCGACCTGCCCGAGCTCAACGCACCCGAGGAAGAAGCCCGGGCCGCGGTCCTGCACCTGGCGACGGTCGTCCTGCGCCAGGACGCCGAGGCGGTCACGATCATCGGGTACGGCGAAGAGCCCCGCGTGGCACCAGCAGTGATGCGCATCTCGGACGCGTTCCGCAAGGCCGGCGCGACGGTCGTCGACGAGCTGCACGTGGAAGACGGCCGGTTCTGGTCATACCTGTGCACGGACTCATCGTGCTGCCCGCCGGAGGGCCAACCCTGCGAGCCGGCGCACAGCGTGGTGGCGGCCGAAGCGACTTTCGCGGGAGCGGTGGCCTTGCCCAATCGCGAAGCCCTGTCGGAGCAACTCGCGCCGGTGACGGGTGACGACCGCGCGGCGATGGAGGCGGCGACAGCGCGGGCGGTCCTGCGCTTGGCGGCGCTCGCCGGCGAACGCCCGCCACCCCGGGAAGCCAAGACGTCCGACGGCCCGCGTCCCGACGGCCCGCGTCCCGACGGCACGCATCCGGACGGTGCGCATCCGGACAGCCCGTTACCCGACGGCTGGCTGCCGAACTCCTCGCTCGAGGAGCAGGAAGCGGTCGTCAGCGGCTCAACCGAGACGGGCCGTATCGACTCGCCCCGCCCATCACGCTCGCCCACCCCGCCGACCGACGGAAGCCGCAGCGACCCGGTCCGGACTCCCGGCTTCCACGAGGCGCCCGCCGCTCGTGGCCGGAGCCGTCCCGGATCAGCCGAACTACGCCTGGGCAACGTCCTCTGGGCAAGCCTCGGTCTGAAAATGCCGATGCCGGAAGCACCGGACGAGGTCGCTGATCGCCCGGACTTCGTGTCAGACGAGGACTACTTCTTCGCCCTGGTGCGACGTGCGGGCCGGTTGGCGGTGCGGGAGGCGGAGCGCTGCTACAGCACCGGCGGACGGCTCAGCGATGACGACGCCGCATGGCTCGGCGTGCTGTTGCTGCACGTGCCGGTCCGCGACTACGCCTGGGTCCGCACGCGAACAGAGGACTGGGAGCTGGCGCTCTGGTCGGACCTGGTGCGCCGGGTGGAGCCCCGCTACCGCTCGGCGCCGGCGGCCCTGCTGGCCTTCGTGGCCTGGCGCAAAGGAATGGGTCCGCTGGCCAGCGTCGCCGTGGAGCGCGCTCTGGAATACAAGGAGGACTACCAGCTCGGGGTGCTGATGCAGGCCGCGATCCTCACCGGGCTGCCCCCGTCGACGCTCGACGGCTGGCCGGCCGTGGAGGGCCTGCCACCGATGGACGCCTCGCCCGAAGCGGCGGAGCCTCACGACAGCAATGGTGCCCCGCAATCACCGTCCGAGAAGTCGAAGCCCGGCTTGCCACGGCCGGGCGGTCACGTCCCGAAACCAGACAGCGTCAAGCGCCGCGAGAAGCTCCCGGTCCGAGTCGGATCCGACGCCGCGCCCGCTGCTCGGCCCGGCGACGGAGCGGGAAAGCACGAAAGACGAGGCCCCAAGCAACGCCGAGCAGCTCACCGCCGGATCTGAATGTCGGCTGGCCGGCCGGGCCATCCAAGATCAAACGGGATGGCCCGGCCGAACCGATCAAGGCCTCTCAGACTCCTGCCGAACCGTATCGCCCCCCAGATCCCCAGCACTCCGCAGAACAGCAGCCCCACCCGGCGTCGGATTGTCAGCAACCTGCTGCAACCCAGGCACCCGGTCCTCAATCACAAAGCTCGCCCGCGTATGCACAGCCGCCCCCGGCCGAGTCACATACGGCAACACCTGGAAGTCCGCCGTCATCGCGTCCTTCGTGATCGTCGTCCGGACATAACCCCGCTGGTTGTTGTAGAACCGCAGATGCGGATTCCAGGCCGCCCAAGGATGCTGCCCCGAGGCCACATCAGCCCCGTCCCCCGTGGAGGTGATCGACGAGCACACCAGCTCAGTACCGACCGTGCGTGACGTCGGGTCCGTGTAGTCCAGTTTCAGCTCGTCCGCCCAGTGGGCGTGCACGTCGCCGGTCAGGACCACCGGGTTGCGGACCCCCGCGTCCACCCAGCCTCGGGTGATGCGGTCGCGGGAGGCCGCGTAGCCGTCCCACGAGTCCATGCTCACCACCTTCGCCGGGCCTGCGTTGTTGTCGCGCTGGCCGAAGAAGACCTGCTGGCCCAGGATGTCCCAGCGGGCCGTCGAGCGGTGGAAGCCGTCCAGCAGCCACTTCTCCTGCTTCGCGCCGGTGATCGAGCGGGTCGGGTCCGTGGCGGCCGGGCAGTCCTGGTAGCCGTCGCCGCAGCCCTGGTCGTCGCGGAACTGGCGGGTGTCGAGCATGTGGAACGTCGCCAGCCGTCCCCAGTGCAGGCGCCGGTACAGCTGCATGTCGATGCCGTGGGGGATCGAGGTACGGCGTAGCGGCATGTTCTCGTAGTAGGCCTGGAAGGCCGCGGCGCGGCGGGCCAGGAAGTTCGGGTCCGGCTGCTCCGGGACCTCGTCCGCCCAGTTGTTCTCGATCTCGTGGTCGTCGAAGACCACCGCCCACGGCGCGACCGCGTGCGCTGCCTGCAGGTCCGGGTCGCTCTTGTACTGGGCGTGCCGCTGGCGGTAGTTCGCCAGGGTCACCGTCTCCGGGCCCTGGTGGTCGCGCGGGTTGCCGCCGGGGATGTTGTACGTGTCCGGCCCGTACTCGTACTGGTAGTCGCCCAGGTGCAGGATCAGCTGCGGTTCGTCCTCGGCCAGCCGCCGGTACGCGGTGAAGTAGCCGTGCTCGTACTGCGAGCAGGACACGAACGACATCGCCAAGGTGCCGCCGCTCGCCCACGGCGCCGGGGCCGTACGGGTACGGCCGGTCGGCGACACGTACCGCTCCGCCTTGAAGCGGTAGAAGTATTCGCGGGCCGGCGCCAACCCGTGCAGTTCGACGTGCACGGTGTGCGCCGCTGCGGCCCGGGCCACGGCGACGCCGCGGCGCACGACCCGGCGGAAGCGGGCGTCACCGGCGATTTCCCACTGCACCGGTACGTCGCGGGACGGCATGCCGCCCAGGCCGTCGTCGGCGAGCGGGGTCGGGGCCAGCCGGGTCCAGAGCACGAAGCCGTCGTGTTCCGGGTCGCCGGAGGCCACTCCGAGGGTGAACGGATCGGCGCGCACCGGCCCGCGGTACGGCGCCGCCGAGGCAGCCAGCGGCCAGACGCTCGCGGCGCCGGCCGCGCCCACCGCAGCGCTGCTGAGCAGGAGAGTACGTCGTGAGAGTGCCATGCCGGCAGCCTCATGACCGTGAATGTCTTACCCACGTGGCCCGGGTGAAGGACCGTGGAAGTCCGTACGAAGCTCAGACGGTCACGCGTTGCGTCCCCGCGTACACGTTCATGGTCTGTCCGCGCAGGAAACCGACCAGCGTCATCCCTGCCTCGTCGGCCAGCTCGGCCGCCAGCGTGCTCGGCGCCGACACGGCCGCCAGCAGTGGAATCCCCGCCATCCAGGCCTTCTGGGTCAGCTCGAAGCTGGCCCGCCCGGAGACCAGCAGCACGTGTCCGATCAGCGGTAGCCGCCCCTCGCGCAGCGCCCAGCCGATCACCTTGTCGACGGCGTTGTGCCGCCCGACGTCCTCGCGCATCACCACCAGCTCCCCCTCGGCGGTGAACAGGCCGGCGGCGTGCAGCCCGCCCGTACGGTCGAAGGTGCGCTGCGCCGCGCGGAGCCGGTCCGGCAGCTCGGCGAGGACCCTGGCCGGCACGGTGCTGTCGTCCGCGGCCACGTCGAACTGTGACCGGGTGCGGACCGCGTCGATGCTGGCCTTGCCGCACACCCCGCACGAGCTGGTCGTGTAGAAGTTGCGGCTCGGATCCGTCACCGGCGGCGGCACGTCCGCGCCGAGCACCACGTCGACCACGTTGTACGTGTTCGGCGTGTCGGTGCCCGCGCACAACTGGGCGGTGACCACGTCGGCCGCCGTACGGATGATGCCCTCGGTCAGCAGGAAGCCCATGGCCAGGTCGATGTCCTGCCCCGGGGTCCGCATCGTCACGGCCAGCGGGGTCTTGCGCAGCCGGATCTCCAGCGGCTCCTCGGCGGCCAGGTCATCCGGGCTCCGGCGCGGTTCGGCCGCCCCAGCAAGGTTGATCTTCATCACGGGTCGCCGGTTCATCGTGCGCGCCATCACCCGAGCGTATGTCGGCCGTTGCGGCCCACGTCAGGGCGCGAGCCGGCACCCGCGCACGGCGCAATGCCGTCCGCACAGTCACGCTCATGTCCCCCACGGGATACGGTACGTACGTGGGGGGATTCGCGGCGGTGGTGTTGGCCGGCGGTGCGGCACGTCGGATGGGTGGTGCGGACAAGCCCACCATCCCGGTGGCCGGGCAGTCGATGCTGACGCGTGTCCTGGCCGCGGTGCATGATGCCGACCCGCAGGTGGTGGTCGGGCGCGTGCCTCCCGATCTTCCGGTGCCGGTCGCCTCCACCACGGAGCAGCCGCCCGGTGGTGGCCCGGTCGCGGCGACCGCTGCCGGTCTCGAGCTGGTTCCCGCCGACGTCAGCTTCACCGCGTTGCTCGCCGCAGACCTGCCGCTGCTCACCGGCGAGGCCATCGACGTACTGCGGCTCACCGTCGAGTCGGCGCCGATGCAGGGCGCGGTCTACCGGGACGCCGAGGGACGGCTGCAGTCGCTCTGCGGGGTCTGGCGGACCACGGCTCTGCGGGACGCGCTGAAGCGGGTCGCCGAGGAGCGGGGCAGCCTGCACGGCGCCCCGATGCACGCACTCATGGACCAGCTGCGCTTCATAGAGGTGTCCTGGCGCCGTCCGGGGCCACCGCCCTGGTTCGACTGCGACACCGACGACGACCTCCGCACCGCCGAGGAATGGGCCCGGTGACCGGGGGCGTGCCGGCTGGGCGGGTCACTCTGATCAAGAGGTACGGCGGAGGGGCAGGCCGGTGAACGTGCTCGACACCTGGATCGCGGCGGCCTGCGACGAGCTCGGGTTGAGCCCCGACGATGTCGAGGCCAAGGCCGTGCTGGACGTCGCCCGCGATGTCGCCCACAACGTCGTGCGCCCGGGTGCGCCCGTCACGGCGTACCTGATGGGTCTGGCTGTGGGCCGCGGCGCGGACCCGGCGGATGTCGCCGCCCGGCTCAGCTCGCTGGCCCTTGACTGGCCGGCCGACGGCCGGGAATGAGACGCGGCCGGTGAGCGCGCCGCGCGCTCGATAGGGTGGCGGGCGGAGGTACCGATCATGACGGCGGAGAACACTGCTGACCAGCCTGAGGGCGTGCTGCTGGACGAGCCGACCACGGCCGACCTGCGGGCGAAGGTGACCGAGGCCTGGCGGGAGTTCGCGAGCGCGCTATCCACGCTGCTGCCCACCCTGGCCGAGGGCGCGCACGTCGACATCACGCTCGACCCGACCGCTTCGGGCACCGGCACCGCCGTCTATTCGGTGAGCATCCGGGTGCTGCCGGACGGTGTCATCGAGGCGCTCGCGGTCGGCAACGCCGGCCTGCCGGAGGGCTTCCGGATGAACCGCGCGTCGGTCGCCGACCTGGTCGCGCTGGGCTGGTCCCCGCCGGGTGTGCTGCCCGGCTCGCGGGACTCGTTCGGCCTGCGGACCACCACCGACGGTGCCAAGCAGCTGGCCACGGTCGTGTCCCGCACGCTGCGCGACGTGTACGGCGCCCCGCACCCCGCGTTCCTGGTCTACCTCGTGCACGACGACGAGGACGAGCCGATCGAGACCGCGCCGATCGGCACCGCCCGGCACGAGCCGAGCATCGACGAGGAGCTCAGCCTCGACGACCTGGACGAGGACGGCGTGCTCTCCGAGGCGCTGGCCAACGCCGCCGACGAGGTCATCCCGCTCGAGGAGCGGGTGCGCACGGTCGTCGCCACCATGAGCAAGACCACCGTCGACCAGTTGCAGGTCGACACCGACGGGGACATCGGCATCCGGGCCGGCTCGGCGATGGTCTTCGTCCGGTGCCGGGACAACCCGCCGCTGGTCGACGTCTTCTCGCCGATCCTCACCGAGGTGGAGCCGACCGAGCAGCTCTACGTCAAGCTCTCCGAGCTGACCAACAGGATGCCGATCGGCCGGCTCTACTGCGCCCAGGACACCGTGTGGGCGTCGATCCCGGTCTTCGGCCGCAACTTCCAGGCCACCCACCTCATGCTGGCCGTGCAGGTGATGACCGGCCTGGCCGACGAGCTGGACGACCGGCTGCACGGCGAGTTCGGCGGCAAGCGCTTCTTCGGCGAGGGTGACAAGCCGGCCCCGCCGAAGGACGCCAAGGACGGCGACGACCACCGCCCGGGGATGTACCTCTAGTTTCCCAGCGGCACCCAGGCCAGCTGGTCCAGCGTGGACAGGTCGGAGGCGCGCAGGCCGTTCTCCGACAGCGTCCACAGCTCGGTCCCGATGGCCAGCGACCGCAGCAGCCTGGTCTGGCTGACCTCGCCGGTGAGGGTGACGTCGTCGGTCACCCGCAGGGCCAGCACGCCGCGTTCCTCCACCGGCACGACCAGCGTGCGGGTCGCCGGCCACCAGAGCAGGGCGTGCGGGTCGTACTCGGCGCTGGAGTAGGCGCCCGGCAGGTGGTACTGCGCGAGCCGCTTCGGGTTCGCCGGGTCGGCCACGTCGAAGAGGGAGACCTGCAGGCCCTGGGTGCGCCCGTTGCCGTCCGCCTCCTGGCCGATGCCGATGAGCCGGTCCTCGCCGACCGGCTGGAGGTGCGCCGAGTAGCCGGTGATCTTCAGTTCGCCGGTGACCGCGGGCTTCGCCGGGTCGCGCAGGTCGAGGCTGTAGAGCGGGTCGGTCTGCTTGAACGTGACCACGTAACCGCGGGCGCCGAGGAAGCGCACCGAGTAGATCCGCTCACCCTTGCCGAGCCCGTCGACGATGCCCGTCTGCACGAGCCGGCCGTCGCGGTCCGCCAGCACCCGTACGGCTGAGCGCTCCGTCGCGCCGTCCGTGGTGGCGACGCGCAGGTGCCCGTCCCATTCGGACATCGCGTACTGGTTGATCAGGTAGCCCGGCACGGTGCCGGACGCCCGGTAGACCGGCGGCTGGTTGCCGGTCAGGGCGAACTTGAAGAACTCGGTCTGCTGCCGCTCCCGGTCCGGGATGCGGCCGGGGAGCCGGTCGAAGCGCCAGCGGTCGTCGTTGGCGAGGTAGAGGCTGTCCGGCGTGGCGTAGACGGTGTCCCCGTCGGCGACGACCGTGACCGGGTCCCCGCCGCCCAGGGTCGGTCTGGTCAGGTCGAAGGTGAGGACGCTGACCAGGGCGGCACCCGAGTAGTCGGTGGGCCGGCTGACCCGGCCGCAGTCCGCCTGGCCCTTCGTCGTACCGGTGTTGTCGGTGACCTCCCAGCGGGGCAGCCAGGCCTCGACCGGCGCGGCGTCGATCGCCTCGCGGTTCGCGGCGAGCTGCTTCTTCTCGTCGGAGATGCCGATGCCGGTCGGGAAGGTGATCCGCGGCGCGCTGCGCAGGACGACGCGGGCGGTGCTGCCGGTCATCCGGGCGTCGACCAGATTGCCGTCCCCGCGGTAGCGGCTGACCACGGTGGGGGTGCCACTCAGGTCGACCAGCAGCACCTGCGCCCGTTGCTCGCCCGGGTCCGGGCGATCGGAGATGTAGGTCCGGTAGCCGGACGTCGGCACGAGCACCAGGGCCGAATCGCCGGCGAGCAGCAGTTGGAGCGCGCCTCCCGGGATGCCGGCCTCGAGGGCTACCTTGCCGGTCTCCTTGCGGGTGGCGACGTCGATGACCCGCAGGGTGCCGTCGCGAACGGTGACGATCCGCCGCCCGTCCGTCTTGATCAGGTCGGGCTCGTCGGCGCCCTGCTCGTGCACGTTGGTGCCGGAGAAGTCCGGCGCCGCGGCCGCGGGCGCCGCGCCGGCCGCATCGGCCATGGTCCGGGCGCCGTCGCGGAGGACTTCCGGATAGACGAGCTCGCTGCCGGGCAGACCGTACGGCCCGACGCTGGCCTTGGCCGCCCGACGCAGATCGTCGCCGAGCTGCCGGCAGGAGTCGAACGCGACCAGCCGCATCGCGCCGCCGCCGGAGGAGGTGGGCAGCGGAGGAGGGGGTGCCGGGGCATCAGCGGTGCAGCCGGCGAGCGGGACGGTGAGTGCCAGGACGGCGCAGAAGAGCAGACGGCGCGACATGGGGGTGGGACGCTGCGTGACTGTCCCGGGTTCCGGCTAATTCGGCGCGGGCACCGGGGTGGGGATCTCGACCAGCCGGGACAGCACCACCATGCTGCGGGTGGAGGTCACGAACGGCTCGGCCCGCAGCCGTTCCAGGGCCTGCTCCAGATGCCCGATGTCGGCGGCCCGCAGGTGCACGAGCGCGTCGGCCTGACCGGAGACCGTGTACGCCCCCACGACCTCGGGATGCCGCCGGGTGGCCACGGTGATCTGGGCCGGAGTGGTCCGCCCGGTGCAGAACAGCTCGACGAACGCCTCGGTGGTCCACCCCACGGCGGCCGGCTCGATGACGGTCGTGAATCCCTTGATGACCCCGGTGGCGCGCAGCCGGTCGACGCGTCGCTTCACCGCGGGCGCGCTCAGCGAGACCTTGGCGCCGATCTCCGCGTACGAGGCGCGCGCGTCCGCCACAAGCAACGCAATGATTCGCTGGTCAACGGCGTCCATCTGCAACGATTCGCCTCCGACGAGCAAGAGTTAGGGCTGTTTTCCGCCGTGCCAGCGTACCTAGCCTTTACCTCATGAGCCACACGGAGCGCTTGCCGCGAAACAGGACATATCTCATGTGTCCGCCCGAGCACTTCACGGTCGAGTACACGATCAACCCCTGGATGGACACCACCGTCCCGGTCGACCCGGCCCTCGCGCTCAAGCAGTGGCACCTGCTCCGCGACACGCTCAGTGACCTGGGGCATGCCGTGCACGTCCTGGACGCCCGGCCCGGCCTGCCGGACATGGTCTACGCGGCCAACGGCGCCTTCTCCGTCGACGGCCGGGTCTACGGCGCGCGGTTCAAGTTTCCCCAGCGAGCCGCCGAGGCTGCCGCCCATCAGCTGTTCTACGCCGGTGGCCCGTGGACTTTCGCCGACCCTGAGCACGTCAACGAGGGTGAGGGCGACTTCGCGTACCTGCCCGGCGCGTACGGCGGTCTGATCCTGGCCGGTCACGGCTTCCGCACCGACCCGGCCGCGCACGCCGAGGCCCAGGAGGTCCTGGGCCGGCCGGTGATCTCGCTCAGGCTGGTCGACCCGGCGTTCTACCACCTGGACACCGCGCTGGCCGCGCTCGACGACCGGCACATCACGTACTACCCGGACGCGTTCTCCGCGGCCTCGCAGCGCGTGCTGCGCCAGCTCTTCCCGGACGCGGTCATCGCCGACCGGGCCGACGCCGAGGCCTTCGGCCTCAACCTGGTCAGTGACGGTCATCACGTGATTCTCAACACCGAGGCGACCGCGATGGCCGACAAGGTGCGGGCGCACGGCTACACCCCCGTGCTGGTGGAGCTCACCGAGCTCAAGCGGGGTGGCGGATCGGTCAAGTGCGCCGTCGCGGAGCTACGCCCCTGACCGGGCACTGGGCCGGCTGCGGCAAGATGGATCGTATGACCGACGACACCCGCACCACAGACCAGCAGGAAGACGACTCCGTCATCGTGGTGGGCCCCGACGGCCGCCCCCTGGGCACGGTGGGGACCGACGGCAACCTCAAGCCCGAGGAGCCCGGCAATCTGATCGAGCAGCCCGCCAAGGTCATGCGGATCGGCAGCATGATCAAGCAGCTGCTCGAGGAGGTCCGGGCGGCGCCGCTGGACGAGGCCAGCCGGGGCCGGCTGCGCGAGATCCACCAGCGTTCGATCAAGGAGCTCGAGGACGGCCTCGCGCCCGAGCTGCAGGAGGAGCTGGAACGGCTGTCGCTGCCGTTCGAGGGTGACACGCCGCCCAGCGAGCCGGAGCTGCGCATCGCCCAGGCCCAGCTCGTGGGCTGGCTGGAAGGCCTGTTCCACGGCATCCAGGCGGCCCTGGTCGCGCAGCAGATGGCGGCCCGGCTCCAGCTCGAGCAGATGCGCGGCGGTGGCGCCGGCCGCCCGGCCCTGCCGATGGGCCCCAACGGCGTCATCCCCGGCATGCCGAGCCAGGGTGCCGGCGACGGCAGCGGCCGCACCGGCCAATACCTCTAGAGGTCGAAGAGCTTCTCGAGATAGACGGCCACGCCGTCCTCGTCGTTCGTGAGCGTCACCTCGTCGGCGACCTCACGGACGGCGGGATGGGCGTTGCCCATCGCCACGGAACGGCCGGCCCACGCCAGCAGGGGCAGGTCGTTCGGCATGTCCCCGAAGGCCACGACGTCCTCGGCGGTGAAGCCCTCCCGCTCGCAGAGCCAGGCCAGCCCGGCCGCCTTGGTCACCCCGGCGGCGGAGATCTCCACCAGCGCCGAGGACGACGAGTGGGTGGCCTCGGCGATCCCGCCCAGCGTGCGGCTGACCAGCTCGGCGAAGTCGTCCGGGCCGTAACTGGCCGAGCGGGCGAGCAGCTTGACCGCGGGCACGGACGTGAGCTCCTCGGGCGAGGCGAGCACGCGGACCTGCTTGTGCTCGCCGTCCCAGTGCAGGGGCCACTTCTCCTCGTACCAGAAGCTCCGCCCGTCCTCGACCTCGACGGCCAGCGCGACGTCCGGCACCGCCTCGCGCAGCTGCCGGGTCACGTCCAGGAGCAGCTCGACCGAGAGCGGCGCGGCCCGCAGGATCTGGTCGGTGTCGGGGTCGTAGACCACGGCGCCGTTGGCGCAGACGGCCGGCAGCGGCTCGGCCATCTGGTCGTAGAGCTGGCGCAGCCAGCGCACCGGCCGGCCGGTCACCAGGACCGTCGGGACGCCGCGGGTGTACAGCTGGTCGAGGACCCCGATGGTGCGGGGGCTGAGCGTGCCGCCGGTCCGGATCAGGGTGCCGTCGATGTCGGAGGCGACAAGGCGAAAGGGTGGCATCACCTCGACAGTAGCCGGTCGAGATAGACCGCCACGCCGTCCTCGTCGTTGGTCAGGGTGACCTCGTCGGCGACCGCCAGCAGCGTCGGGTGGGCGTTGCCCACCGCCACCCGGCTCCACCCGGCCCAGGCGAACATCGGCAGGTCGTTGGGCATGTCGCCGAACACCAGTACGTCGGCCGGGTCGACGCCGACGGCCTGCGCGACCACCGCCAGGCCGGTGCCCTTGTCGACGTCCGGCGGGCAGATCTCGATGTAGTTCAGGCCGGCCTGAGTGACCGAAGCCACGTCCGGTGGCACGATCCGCTGGGCCACGGCGAGCAGGTCGTCGACGTGGTGGTCGAACGACCGCGCGAATGCCTTAATCACGTCGCCGGTCAGGCACTCCGCGCGGGAGCGGCGCTCGACCACGACCGGGTAGCGCCAGGTGGGGTCGTAGTCGCCCCAGAGCGGCGAGTCGTCGTGCTCCAGCGCCTCGACCATCACCGACAGCGGTCCGACCTCGGCCTCCAGATCGGCCAGGACGCCGGCCAGGTCCCGGCCCGGGAGCCGCTCGCTGCGCAGGATCTGGCCCTCCTGCTGGTCGATCACCCAACCGCCCTGGGCCAGCACGAGGAAGTCGGCGTCGCGGATGTCGCTGCGGACCAGGCTGGTCAGGCGGGGGCCACGGCCGGTGGCGCCGACGATGCGGATGCCGGCGGACCGGACCCGCTGCAGGACCTCATGGGTGTACGCGGACACGGTGTCGTCACTGCGCACGAGCGTGCCGTCAAGGTCCGTGGCGATCAGCTTGGGGAGTCCAGGCTTGGCCATGTGTTCCTCCGAGGGTGTGACAACCCCCGCGGAGGGCGGAAGGAAAACGTTACACCGGCCCGGCTACCAGCGGCTATGCCTCGAGGTAGCGGGCCGGTTACCAGTTGGTCAACGCGCGGGCTCGAGCACGTCCCGGCCGCCCAGGTACGGCTGGAGGGCCTTCGGGACGCGCACCGAGCCGTCGGGCTGCTGGTGGTTCTCCAGGATCGGGATGAGCCAGCGGGTCGTGGCCAGCGTGCCGTTCAGCGTCGCGGCCGTCTGCGGCTTGCCGTCCTCGTCGCGGTAGCGGATGTTGAGCCGGCGCGCCTGGAACGTTGTGCAATTGGATGTAGAGGTGACCTCGCGGTAGCGGCCCTGCGACGGCACCCAGGCCTCGCAGTCGAACTTGCGGGTCGCGCTGGAGCCGAGGTCACCGGCCGCCACGTCGATCACCCGGTACGGGATCTCGACCTTGGCCAGCATCTCCTCCTCCATGGCGAGCAGCCGCAGGTGCTCGTCGGCGGCTTCCTCCGGCTTGCAGAAGGAGAACATCTCCACCTTGTCGAACTGGTGCACGCGCAGGATGCCCCGGACGTCCCGGCCGTGCGAGCCGGCCTCCCGGCGGAAGCACGACGACCAGCCGGCGAACCGCTCGGGACCGTTCTCCAGGTCGAGGATCTCGTTGGAGTGGTACGCCGCCAGCGCCACCTCCGACGTGCCGACCAGGTAGAGGTCGTCGGCCTCGAGCCGGTAGATCTCGCTCGCGTGCGCGCCCAGGAACCCGGTGCCCTCCATCGCCTCGGGCTTGACCAGCGCCGGGGTGATCGACGGGATGAAGCCGTGCTCGACGGCCTGGGCGATGGCCAGCTGGAGCATGCCCAGCTGGAGCAGGGCGCCCACCCCGGTGAGGAAGTAGAACCGCGAGCCCGACACCTTGGCGCCGCGCTCGGTGTCGATCGCCCGCAGCGCCTCGCCGATCTCCAGGTGGTCCTTCGGGTTCTCGATCTGCGGGAGGTCACCCACCTCGCGCAGCACGACGAAGTCGTCCTCGCCGCCCGGCGGAACGCCGTCCTGCACCAGGTTGGGCACCGCCAGGTGCGCCTCGCGCAGGGCCTGGTCGGCCCGGACGGTCGCCGCCTGCAGCTCCTTGACCGTGGCGCTGAGCTCCTTGGTGCGCGCCAGCAGGGCGGCCCGCTCGTCGCCCTTGGCCCGCGACACCTCACCACCGAGGGACTTCTGCTCCGCCCGGACAGCCTCGAACCTCTGGGTCGCGGCCCGGCGCTCCTCGTCGGCGCGCAGCAGGTCGTCGACCTTCGACGGGGACTCGCCGCGCAGACGCTGGCTGGCGCGGAACAGGTCGGGATCCTCACGGAGGAGACGCAGGTCAATCACGACGACGAGCCTACCGGCGACGATGTCCCGCTTTCACCCCGATATGCCTCAGCTGGGCTTGTCGGTGTTGTCCTGGGAGGTGGTGAACGGCTTCGCGGCGGTCACGGTGAGGTCGAACGGCGCGTCGGGCGGCTGGTCCTCGTCGCCGGTGGGCGGGCGCCGCCACGACCAGACCGGAGCCACGACCTCGACCGCCGGGCCCTCCTGCTCCGGGGCGTCGACCGGCACCGGCACCGTCGCCTGGTGCCGCCCGGCCAGCACCATCGCCAGCAGGACCAGCGCCACGCCCACACCCGCGCACCAGAGGCCCCGCCCGTTCGAGACGGTGACCTGGTCCTCCTCGAGGTTGGTCAGAGTGAGCTGGCCGACGGCGCCGCTGATGTCGCCCAGATACGACCCGATGGCCAGCACCATCGCCAGCAGGGTCCCGCCGACGCTGAGCGCGGCCAGCCGGGCGGTCCGGCGGCCGGCGGGCGGACCGAACAGCGTCAGCACCGCCGCGGCGATCAGCAGGAACAAGCCGGTCAGATAGCCGCCGCTCCAGCCGTCCAGGTCGGCCAGCATGGTCTGCGCCGACCGGGTGCCCACCTCGCCGTCGCCCCAGAAGGTGGCGTCGATCTCGGTGACCTGCCACTCGGAGACCAGCGAGCCGAACAGGGCCACCCCGCCCAGGGCCGCGGCGAGCGGCACGACCCGGCGGTCACCGGCGAGCCCGGTCAGGAAATCGCCCATGGCCGCACGGCGTCGCGGCGGGCGTTCCGCGTCGTCGTCCGGGCCGAACTCGACGACGCCCTCTCCGGTCTCCGGCATGAGATCCATCATTGCCCGTACCCCGTCCACCGACCAGTGCTCACGGACATGGACTAGCGTCAGGCGTATGCCTATTCGCACTGCTTCCGCCCGCTGGTCGGGCAATCTCACCGAGGGCTCCGGCACCATCAAGACCGGTAAGGGCGGGTACGAAGGGAACTACTCCTTCAAGTCCCGCTTCGAGGAGGGCGAGGGAACGAACCCCGAGGAGCTCATCGGCGCCGCGCACGCCGGCTGCTTCTCGATGGCGTTCTCCAAGGGCCTCGCGGACGCCGGCTTCACGCCGACCTCCGTGGAGACCACCGCCAAGGTCCACCTCGACAAGGGCGACGCCGGCTTCGGCGTCACCCGCATCGACCTCGAGACCGTGGGCGACGTCCCCGGCATCGACGAGGGCACCTTCGCCAAGATCGCCGAAGGCGCCAAGGAGAACTGCCCGATCTCCCGGCTGCTGTCGCCCGGCGCCGAGATCACCCTGAGCGCCAAGCTCGCCTGACGCCCGGCCCGTGCTCCACCCGCGCATGCTCGCGGGTGGAGCACAATGGGCGGCGTGCCGGTCGAGATGAGCCGTGAACGCTTCGAGGACCTGGTCGGCGAGGCCCTGGACGAAGTACCGCCCGAACTGCTCAAAGTGATGAGCAACGTGGTCATCCTGGTGGAGGACCTGCCGCCCGACGGCAGCATGGGCCTGCTCGGCCTCTACGAGGGCACCGCGCTGACCGACCGCGGCTGGGACTACGCCGGCGTGCTGCCCGACCGGATCACCATCTACCGGCTGCCCACGCTGCAGGTCTGCGACACGGAGACGGACGTCATCGACGAGGTGGCGATCACCGTCGTCCACGAGATCGCCCACCACTTCGGGATCGACGACCAGCGGTTGCACGAGCTGGGATGGGGCTGAAAGGCGGACCCGGCCGTTGCTGAGTGCGCCTACCCTGGTACTCCACGCCAACAGGAGGACCCAATGCGCAGCGAACTGTTCTCGGCCGACAACCTCGAGAAGGAATCGAACCAGCCGGGACTGCGACTGCAGAACTCGAAACTTCTCAAAGCCGAGCTGAACGGCGAGTTCATGGCCCGGGTCGGGACGATGGTCGCGTACCAGGGCCAGGTGCAGTTCGAAGCCCTCGGCTCGGGCGGCATCGGCAAGTTCCTCAAGCAGAAGCTCACCGGCGAAGGCGTACCGCTGATGAAGGTGAGCGGCCGCGGCGACGTGTTCCTGGCCGAGAACGCCGCCGACATCCACATCATCGACATCGAGCCGGGCGACGCCCTCTCCATCAACGGCGCCAACGTGCTCGCCTTCGACGCGACCCTCAACTACGACATCAAAATGGTCCAGGGCGTCGGCATGATGTCCAACGCGGGCCTGTTCAACTGCGTCTTCTCCGGCTACGGCCGGATCGCGGTCACGACCAAGGGCACCCCGGTCGTGCTGAGCGTCGACCAGCCGACCTATGTGGACCCGCAGGCGGCGATCTGCTGGTCGGCCAACCTGCAGACCGGCTACCACCGCGCCGAGCAGATGGGCCTGGGCACCCTGCTGGGCCGCAGCACGGGCGAGCGCTTCACGATGAGCTTCGCCGGCCAGGGCTTCGTGGTCGTGCAGCCGTCCGAGGAGCCGCCGGGCGGCCTCGCCGGCGCCGCCCAGGGCCAGCAGCAGCAGGTGGGCATCCTCGGCAACCTGCTGGGGAACTAGCTTCTCAGGATCAAGATCAGGCGGTCGCCCGGCCCGTCAGGGCCGGGCGGCACAGCGGGGCGGTCAGCTGGGTTCGCCGGAGCGGAGACGGGACAGCCAGGCCGCGCTGTCGGCGAAGTCCGCGTTGGTCAGGCCCGGCTGGGACGGCGCCGGCTCTTCGGCTGCCGCCTTGGACCAGCGATGCCGGGGGTACGACCCCAGGAAGCGCACCTCCGCGCAGATCCGCCGCAGCCCCTGCAGTGCCTCACCCAGCCGGGGCTCCGCCACGTGGCCGGTGCAGTCCAGGAAGAACACGTACACGCCGAGTTGTTCGCCGGTCGGGCGGGATTCGATGCGGGACAGGTTGATGCCGCGGACCGCCAGTTCGGTCAGCACCGACAGCAGCGCTCCGACGCGGTCGTGGTCGATCATCACGGCCAGCGATGTCACGTCGTCGCCGGTGGGGGGTGCGGGGCGGCCCGGGCGGGTCAGCAGGGCGAAGCGGGTCACCGCGTCCGCGTGGTCCGAGATCTTCTCGGCGAGGACCGTCAGGTTGTTGCGGGGTACGCCGATCGGGGCGCAGATCGCCGCGTCGTGTTCGCCGGTGGCCGCGCTGATCGCCGCGGCCGCGTTCGACAGGACGTCGACCACCACCGCGTCGGGCAGGTGGGTGCTCAGCCAGTTGCGGCATTGGGCGGAGGCCTGGGGGTGGGCCGCCACCGACCGGATCCGGTGCAGGCCGATGAGCTGGCGGGCGGCCAGCACGAATTCCACCGGCAGCACCACTTCGCGGGTGATGACCAGGGGTGCTCCGGTGCCGAGCTCGTCCAGGGTGACCGGCACCGCGCCGCCGACCGAGTTTTCCAGTGGCACGAGGGCGGCGTCCGCTTCACCGGCACGGACCGCTTCGAGCGCCTCGGGGACGCTGCGGGCGGGCGTCCGGATGCCGTGCTCGGCGGCGGGGATGGTGCGCAGCGCCTGCTCGGTGAAGGTGCCTTCGGGACCGAGGTAGACGAAGCGGGTGGGCGGGTTTCCCGGCATGTCAGCGAGCCTAGCGGCAATGGGCGCCGCTCACCCCGTACCGGTCAGGCGCCGCAGGCCCGGACCCGGATGCCCGCCGGGGCTTTGGTCTGGACCTCGACGCTGCAGACGTCCGTGCCCGCCTCGATCACCTTGAGGGCCGTCGGGGTGCCGGTCGTGACGACGAAGAGCTGCTCGGCCTTCTTGGGGTCCTCGCCGGCGATCTGCACCTGGGCGAACTGCCACGAACCTGCGCAGAACGGCCCGTCGGACACGGCCAGCTGGCGGTCCGGGATTCCGGGCAGGCCCTTCAGGACCGCGACCACCTGCGCCGCGGTCGGCCCGCTGCGGCACTTCGGCGCCGGCGGCGTCGTCGGGGTGGGCGCGGCGGTGGTCGGCGTGGTGGTCCGCGGCGGCGTCGTGGCGACTGGCGGCAGCGTCGCGGGCGGTACGTACGGCAGCGTCGGCACGGTGGCCGGTGGGAACCCGCCGGTGGGTACCGGTACGGGCACTGTGATGCCGCTGGGCAGCGGATACGCCGCACCTGAGGAGGCACTGGCACCGCCCGGGGCGTCCGGCGGCGCGGCGAGCGGTGGGGCCGGTGGCTCCCCGCACGCGGCGAGCAGCGTCACCAGCCCGGCGAGTGCCAGGAATCGGCAGCAGACGATGCGCAGCACGGGCCCATGGTAGGTGCTCCGGCCGCGGAACGCGCCCTCAGGAGACAGGAAACCGGGCGACCGCGAGACCAGGCAGCCGCGCGAGACCAGGCAGCCGCGCGAGACCAGGCAGCCGCGAGACCGGCGGACGCGAGACCGGGGGGACGCGAGACCGGGCGGACGCGAACCTCAGGCGGAGGCGAGCCGGTGACCGGCGGCGGTCAGCGTGTCGACCGCCTCGGTGAGCCGCACCTGGGGGATCAGCAGATAGTCCGTGTCGTACGTCGAGAAGGCGACGATGTTGACCCGGGCGGCGGCCAGCGGACTGATCAGCGACGCCAGCACTCCGGTGAGCGCGAGGTCCAGCGGGCCGACGACGCGCAGGCAGCGCCAGGCGGCCTCGACGACGGCGCCCTCCGGCACCCGGTCGGCCGGGCAGATCACCGAGAGTTCGTCGGGGGCCCAGGTCACCGAGATGACGCTTTTGTCGTCCGGACCGCTGCTCAGGGAGGCCGGCAGGGCTGAACCGGCCGGCAGCCGGCACACCGCGTACTCCGCTGGTAGCAGATCTAGATCGAGCATGAGGGGAACACTACGGTCCGGACCCCCACGATCCCAATGGGTAGCCGGTGCGTTGATCGCCACACGAACGGGTTACTAGTACCGGATCGCCGAGAAGAAGGTCAGGGATGCGGCCACCCGGCCGCCCTCGGACAGCGGGCTCGCGATCGCGTCGACCGTGAGAGGGCTGTCCTCGCCGTTGGGCTGGACGCGCATGAGGCCGCGGGCCAGGCGTTCGCTGGTGAGGGCGAGCAGCGGCGGGATCTTCTCGATCTCCTGCTCGGTGAGGTCGCCCCCGCCGGCCGTGAAGTCGATCAGGCGCAGGGAGCCGTCGCCGCCGAGCAGTGGCTGCCCGACCGCGTCCAGGCCCTTGCCCAGTCCGAGGAGCTCGCTCGCCGACGGCGACACGGCCACGATCCTGAAGGCCGTGTCGATGACCAGACAGGGCTCGACAGCCTGCCAGACCGTCGCCGCCCAGCGGTCGACGCTAGAGACGAACTCGGACTCGGCCGGCGTACGCGCCTGCGGCACAAACGCTCCCGAGAGTGAGAGCTCGACGTGCGCCACCCGCACCTCCCTCTTCATCCGTGCCGTCCCGGCCCGGTGTGGCCCGGCTGTGTGGCCCGGCCTGCGTGACCTGACTCCGGCCGGACTGCCCGGGTCCGAAGCTTAGCCTCGGCTCCTCGAGTGTCCGGCCGGCGTCGCTCACGTCAACCTTCGACGGCAAGCGGTGCTCTGCAGGGAACGTTACCGGCGGGTCGCCCGCTTGTCAGCGGCCGTTTGGCCGCTTGGCAGCCACCGGTAGTCTCCGTTCGGCCGATAAGGCGCGTTTGCCCAGGTGGCCGGGTGTTGTGCCACCGCTGAGAGTTTGCTGGCGGTGGCGGGTGAGATCCGCGCACCACCGGCGATCAGCAACCGGTCGAGCTCCTTGTGGGTGGCCACGAGACAGTCCTTGGGCAGACCGTGCACGCTGATCACCCCGGAGCCGACGAACGCCAGCACGGGGGTGACGGGCACGCTCAGCCCCACGGCGGAGCTCATGGCCCGGCCGGCCCGCTTGGCGTCACGGCGAGCCTCGGCCACGTACGCCGGGCGCTTGCCGTTGATCTGGACGACGTCCCCGGCGATCAGCACCCGGGCGCGGCCGTGGTCGGCGACGGTGACGGCGTAGACGCCGCCCGGGCCGATCGCGAGGAATCCGGCGCGGTCGTCGGTGGGGTCGCTCTCATAGCCCAGCGAGTCGGTGCGGGGCCAGTCGACGATGTGCCAGGCGGGTCCGAGCCGGTCGAGGCGCGTCAGTGCGCGGGCACCGGCTGCCTCGAGGCGGCGGGCTTCGCGTTCGGCGCGGCGACGGCGGGCCCACTCGACGGGGCTCTGGCGGGGCTCGAGCGCCGCGGGCGGTGCGGTGCGTCGAGGATCGATGGCGGGTGGGTAGTTGCGAGACGGCACGGGCAGGGCGGGACGTGCGGGGAAGACAGTCACTGCGACCTCCGGCAAAAGGTCCATCGGGCTCTCTTTCCACTACGGTACGTGTTGGACCCGGTACTCAAGCAAGTCATCGGACCGGAAAGAAAGCGGAATGAGTGGGGATGAATGCCGCATTCACGCACAAGTACTTTTTCCGTATGGTGCATCACACGACCTAGGGCTCCCCGAGAATCCGAAACGTCCCCGACAAGTTAGCCTTACCTACCTTGATCGCGCAGCGTTGTCCCAGATTTCTGCGCGCTAAGTCACAGCATGGCTCCGGCCCGTACGGCTCGCCAGTGATCACCCTCGCCGGTGGGCGCGCCCCGAGGCCCGTCAGCCCCTAGGCTCGACCCGTGGCCCACTACGTCGACAGCGAAGTGAGCCGGCTAGCCACGGTCATGCTGCACCGGCCGGGCGCCGAGCTCGCGAGACTGACCCCGCGCAACAACGACTCCCTGCTGTTCGACGGCATCCCGTGGGTGGGCCGGGCCCAGGAGGAGCACGACGCGTTCGCGGCCGCCCTGCGCGACCGCGGCGTCGAGGTCCTCTACCTGGGCGAACTCCTCGAGGAGACGCTCGCCGTGGACGCGGCGCGGGAGGCGCTGACCGAGAGCGTGCTCAACACCCCACGTCTCGGCGACACCCTGCGCGAGCGGGTGGCGGCCCACCTGGCCGACCTGGCGCCCCGCGAACTGGCCCAGGTGCTCATGGCCGGCCTGGCGCACGAGGAGGTCAAGCCGGGCCCGGGGCGGTCAGGCGGGCTGGTCTACCAGCTCATGAACCGCCTCGACTTCGTCATCGACCCGCTGCCCAACCTGCTGTTCACCCGCGACTCCTCGGTCTGGGTGCGCGACCAGGTCGCGGTGACCAGCCTGGCCATGCCGGCCCGCAACCGCGAGACCACCCTGACCCGGGCCATCTACACCCACCACCCGCGGTTCGCGGGCACCGAGCTGCTCTACCAGCCGGGCCTGGAGCACGTGGAGGGCGGCGACGTGCTGCTGCTCGCGCCGAACGTGCTGGCCATCGGGGTCGGCGAGCGCACTACCCCGGCCGGGGCCGAGCGCCTCGCCCGCCGCGTCTTCGCCGCCGGGCTGGCCCACACGATCCTGGCGGTGCCGATCGCCCAGGAACGCGCGACCATGCACCTCGACACGGTCTGCACGATGGTCGACGTCGACGCGGTGGTGATGTATCCCAACATCGCCGACACGCTGCGGGCTTACCCGGTGACGGCGGGCTTCGACGGTGAGCCGGTGGTCGGCCCGTCCCGGCCGTTCCTGGACGCGGCCGCGGAGGCGATGGGCATCGACCGGCTGCGGATCATCGACACCGGGCTGGATCCGGTCACCGCCGAACGCGAGCAGTGGGACGACGGCAACAACACGCTGGCCATCGCGCCCCGGCTCTGCGTCTCCTACGAGCGCAACGTCGAGACCAACGCCCAGCTGGAACGGGCCGGCATCGAGGTGATCGCGATCAGCGGCTCGGAGCTCGGTTCCGGCCGGGGTGGTCCGCGCTGCATGAGCTGCCCGATCGAGCGCGCCCCGGGCTGAGGCCGGTCAGCTGCCCAACACGTGCGAGACGATCATCTCGGGCACCGGCCCGTCGTCGTCGCCGGTCGCCTTGTCCGGGAAGTCGAAGACGGCCAGCATGAGCTGGACCGGGTAGTTCGGGGACTGCCCGATCGTGCGCACCGCCGTGCCGTCCACACTGAACACCAGCGATCCCGGCTGCCAGTCGACCGCGTACGTGTGGAACTCCGAGACGTCGATGGCCAGCGGCACTGTGGACCACTGCTCGGTCAGGCCGGGGTCACGGAACTTGTGCAGGCCGATGCCGACGTCGGCGGAGCCCGGCCGGACCGCGTCACCGAAGATCTCCATCACGCAGATCTCGCCGGAGTGCTGCGGCTTGTCCTCGATGCCGGAGAGCCAGAAGGCCATCATGGACCGTGGCGACAGCACTCCGCGGGCGCGCACCTCGATGTGGCCGTAGAGCGGGGTGTAGCCCCAGAACTCCGGCTCCTCGCTGGCCACCAGCAGGCCGTCGCGGAACGGCTGGCCGCCGACCGGGCTGCCCACCGGGCCGGAGAAGCTCGCACTCTGGATGCCGGAGACGCGCAGCGGGCCGTCGTGCACGCCCTCGCACCACAGGCCCTGCTCGGGCGGGATGCTCAGCCGCAGCTCGCCGTCGGCCACCGCGTACGTCGCCGCGGACGACGCGCGCGAGCTCCAGTGCGGCAGATAGTGCGGCAACCACACCGAGAGATCGAGCGCGTCGCCGGCGAAGCGGTCCTCCATCGACGCAATGTATCCAAGTGCTGCCCGGTCAGGTGCCCCGGATCGTGAACACCTTGGAGGTGCCGCCGACCGCGCGGTAGTCACCGGGCGCGTAGACGCGGTACGAGTACGTGGCCTGGCCGGCCGGGGTCGCCACGAGGGTGTAGCGGCCGCTGGCGCGGATCAGGGCGGTGCCGACCTTGCGCCAGGTGTTGTCCGGGTAGCGGCGCTGCAACTGCACGGTCTTGCCCACCGCGAGCGGCGTGACATTGCCGTCGACGTTCACGTTCGTGCCGGCCGGCACCGAGGTGGCGGCGGGCGTCGCGGTCACCACATAGCGGCTGTACCGGACGTGGGCGCTGGTGACCGCGAGGTAGGTCGGCGGCCACGGCTGGCCGGGCTGGGCCTCGCCGGCCACCCAGGCGCACTGCAGCCACTGGGCCTCGTCGCCGCTGAGCGTGCGCTGGAACGTGCCGTCAGCCCCGGTGCGGCGGGACAGCGAGCCGGCCGGCTCGACGCAGCCGTTGTCCGAGGAGATCGTCAGGGGCAGGTTGGGCCACGGTGCGTTGGTGGTGGCGTCCCAGGCCCGGATGCGCTGGGTCACCGGCTGGCCCTTGGTGGCCGGCTCCGGGCTGAAGGTCATCTCGATCATCGGCCGGTGCGAGCTCTGCACCTCGAGGCTGGGCGTCTCGATGATCGTGCGGGGATCGACGTCCAGCCGGTTCTGGAAGGTCTTGTCGAGCGCGTAGACCCGGGTCGGTTCGATCTTCCCGCTCCAGACCGACGTGACCGGCAGCGAGCCGGTCCAGATCCCGTCCTGGTCGGTGCCTTCGGTGCGGCGCAGCACGACGTAGCTGTTCGGTCCGCCGTTGACCTGCACGGAGGGACCGGCGGCCTGGTCGCTGGGCACGTAATCCTCTTGCTGGACACCGGTTTCGTCGGTGAGCCGGACCCGTACCTGGACGAAGTGGGTCTCGAGGCCGGAGACCGTCACGGCGGACTCGGCGAAGGTGATGGAGTGGACCTCGGGCGGCGCGGTGTCCGCCGCCGGCGCGGCGAGGGCCGGCGCGGCCGGAAGCAGGGATGACAGAACTGCCGCTGCCATCGAAACGGCGAGAGACGTGCGCATGGCCGCACTGTACGGAATCAGAGCCAGCCTGTCCGACCCGTTCAGCGAGGGCACACGGCCCCCGCCGAACGGGTCGGTGCGGTCAGCGCAGCGTCAGCTGCCGGCTCACGAGGCCCTGCTTGGCGCGGCGGGCCGCGGCGTCCAGCGGGCCGGTCTCGGCCAGGATGTCGGTGTAGCGCTTCGCGAAGTCGGCCAGCGGGGCCTCCCAGTCGCCGGCCTCGGGCTCACCCGGGACGTCCCAGACCGGGACCAGCAGGCCGTGCGCGCGGAACATGCCGGCGAACTTCGTGTTCTCGCCGAGCAGCAGGTCGCCGCTCGCGGAGAGGCGGGCCAGCGCGTCCAGCGCCGGGTCCTCCTCCTGCGGCAGCACCCAGCGCACGTGCGACTTGTCCGGCTGCACCCGGCACCAGTACGCGGCCGGCACCCCCAGCCGTACGGTCGGGTAGATCGAGGCGTTGGCCCGCTCCAGCGACGCCTTCACGTTCGCGTCCTCGGCCTGCTCGGCGTCGAGCCAGTACTCGAAGCCGTCGTGCATCGTGATGTCCAGCGGGCCGTCCACGAGGATGTCCTGCAGCCGCGGGCCCTCACCCGGCAGCGCCGGCACGGCCACGGTGTCACCCGGCTCGGTCTGCAGGGCACACAGGATGGCCACGGCGATGTCCCGGGACACGTCCCCGGACTGCACGTGCCGCTGCAACCCGACGAAGACCCGGCCGTCCTGGCGGGTCATCGCCGGCCAGGCCATCGGGAGCACCGTCGAGAGCGTGACGGGGCGGTCCCCGTACTCCTCGATGATCTCGGGTTTGAGGGTCAGCGGCGCGGAAGCGGCCGGAACCAGCTCGCGCAGCGCGATCCACTCCGGCTCGTCGGCCAGGCCTTCGAACGGCCGGGCGACGAAGATGTCACGCACCTTCTGGCGCTTGGGGGCCGCGTTGGCCGCGGCGCGGGGGTTTCGACGCTTGCTCACGGCGAACCAGCCTAGGCGGTGGCCGCGGGATCCAGGCACTCCGGGCCGTCCGCGGCGAAAAGGATCATCGGGTCAGGCCCGCGGGAGCCGGACCTCCGCCACCGTGCCGCCGCCGTCGCGGGGGCGCAGCGAGACCCAGCCGTGCTGGCGTTCCACGATGCGGCGGACCAGGTACAGGCCCAGTCCGGCGCCCGGGTTGCGGCCGCGGTCGTGGGACTCGCCCTGCCAGTAGCGTTCGAAGGCGCGTTCGACGTGCTCGGGTTTGACACCGATGCCACGGTCGGCGACCCGGAACGTCACCGTCGTCTCGTCGGCGTCGGCACTCACCTCGACCTCGGTGTCGCGGGCCGAATACTTGTCCGCGTTGGTGGCGAGCTCGGTGAGGATCGTGGCGAGCGAGTCGCGGTCGCCGAACGCCTTCGGCAGCTCGCCCGGCAGCCGGTCGAGCACCAGCCGGCGGCGCAGATCCTCGGGCAGCTGTCCGGCCGCGTGCCGCAGGCCGTCGACGAGATCGAACGGGCCGGGCGGGTGGACGCCGACCTCACCGTCGTCGCTGGTGGCCGAGAGCAGCCGGTCGACGAGGCGGGCGAGCTCACCGGCGCGGGCGCCGATCACCCGGACGGCTTCCTGGCGCCCGTCCTCGCCCAGGGTCTCCCAGTGGTTGGTGAGCGTGTCCGCGTACCCCTTGATCACGGTGACCGGGGTGCGCAGCTCGTGGCTGGTGACGGCGACGAACAGGTCGCGGTCCTCGTGCCGGCGGTCCTGGTCGGTGGAGTCCCGGAACGTGACGACCCGCATCGCGGCCGTGTTGGGCAGATCCCCGGCGGTGACCTTGAGCAGCCGGCCGGACGGCAGCCGGTGGACCAGCACCTGGCCGGGTGGCGGGACCGGGAACTGCAGCGGGCGGCCCAGCATCTCGCCGACGGTACGGCCGGTGAGCTGCTCGGCGGCCGGGTTCCAGAGCTGCACGATGCCGTCGCGGTCGATGATGGTCAGCCCGTCGGAGAGGGCGGCCACCACCGGGCCGTCGCCGTGCACGGGCAGGCCGGCCTGGTCGCCGTACATGTGGCCGATGTTGGTGGCGAGCAGCTCCAGCACGTCGT
>NZ_JBEZGQ010000008.1:0-36202 GCF_040650095.1 Actinoplanes sp. NPDC048791
GCGGGCGGCCGGCGGGCGCGGAGCCGTTCACGGCCGGCTGCAGACGGGTGGCCCAGCGATGAACAGGCCTCACTCCGGTGGCCCGGTGGTGGCCAACCGGCCGCATTCCGGCGCGCCCGCTTCCGGCCCGCCCGGACATCCGGTCTCCGGGCAGGCCCGCCCGCCGTATCCGCCGGTCCCGCGGCCGGTCTCGGGGGCTCAGGCGCGTGGTGCGGCGTCCGTGCCGTCCGGGCAGCCCCCGTACAGGCATCCCTCGGCACCGCCGATGCAGCAGCCGATGCAGGGCGGCAAGCAGCCGGAGGGTTCCGGCGGACGGCAGGTGCTGATCGTCCTCGCCGTCGTTCTGGCCCTGCTTGTCCTGCTCTGTGCCGGTGTGATCTCGTTCCTGCTGAAGCAGGGGAACACCGCGATGGGTGGGAGCGGTCCGCGTGCCACGGTCGTGCAGGCGGGCTCGACCGATCCACGGGCGCCGGTGGCGTCGTACCGTCTTACGAAGCAGGCTGCGGCTCCCCTCAGCCTGAACCATGCGACCGAAGGACGACAGACGCTATGACGGCGCAGGCCCGCCTGCTCGGTGGCAGGTACCAGGTCGGCGAGCTGCTCGGCTACGGCGGCATGGCCGAGGTGCACAAGGGCCGTGACCTCCGCCTCGGCCGGGACGTCGCGATCAAGATGCTGCGTACCGACCTGGCCCGCGATGCCACCTTCCAGGAGCGGTTCCGCCGGGAGGCGCAGAATTCGGCCGCCCTCAACCACCCGGCGATCGTGGCCGTCTACGACACCGGTGAAGAGGTGTCGTCGGCCGGCGAGAAGCAGCCGTTCATCGTCATGGAGTTCGTCAACGGCCGGACCCTCAAGGAGGTCCTGGCGGCCGAGCAGCGGCTCCAGCCGCGCCGGGCCCTGGAGACCATCGCCGACATCTGCGCCGCGCTGGAGTTCAGCCACCGGCACGGGATCATCCACCGGGACATCAAGCCCGGCAACGTGATGATCACCCAGGGCGGCCAGGTCAAGGTCATGGACTTCGGCATCGCCCGGGCGCTGGCCAGCGGGGCCACCACGATGACCCAGACCAGCGCGGTCATCGGTACGGCGCAGTACCTCTCCCCGGAGCAGGCGCGCGGCGAGTCCGTCGACGCCCGCTCCGATGTGTACGCCGCCGGTTGTGTGCTGTTCGAGCTCCTGGTCGGGCACCCGCCGTTCGTCGGGGACAGCCCGGTCAGCGTGGCGTACCAGCACGTCCGCGAGGACCCGAAGGCCCCCAGCGACATCAACCGCGAGGTCCCGCCGGACGTCGACGCGATCGTGCTCAAGGCGCTGGCCAAGAACCCGCTGAACCGCTACCAGAGCGCGCAGGAGATGCGGGCCGACGCCCTGCGCGCGGTCGCCGGGCGCCCGGTCATGGCCACCCCGGTGATGTCCGAGGCCGAGACGATGGCGATGTCCGGGCCGCCGATGCGCCAGCAGACGGCGATGACCCGGGCGATCCCGGCCGGCGTGGGCCCGCGTGGCCCGCAGCCACCGGAACGCAAGACGTCGTCCTGGGTGATGGCGGTCCTCGCCGCCCTGGGCGTGCTCGCGGTCGTGGCGCTGGGCATCGGCCTGGTCCTGTCGCAGAACAACGAGGACGAGCCCGACCCGATCGCGAGCGCGGCAGTGCCGAAGGTCGAGGGCCTGTCGGAGAGCGACGCCAAGGCGAAGCTCACCGCGGCGGGCTTCCAGGACGTCGCGGTCGGCGACCCCGTCACGACGGACGACTGCAAGAAGAAGGTCGAGAAGCAGTCGCCGAGTCCGGCCCAGACGGTCCCGGTCAACACGCAGATCACTCTGACCATGTGCGTCAGCCCGGAGGACACCCGGGTGCCGAGCAACCTGCGCGGCAGCAGCCGGGAGGTGGCCGCGGAGGCGCTGCGTGAGGCCAACCTCAAGGCCGACTTCCAGGAGGTCGACAGCGACGCGGAAGGCGGCCGGGTCATCTCGGTCGAGAAAGAGGGCGAGAAGGTCAAGCCCGGCACGACCATCACCGTCAAGATCTCCCGGGGCAACCTGGTCGAGGTGCCGTCGGTGGTCGGCAAGACCGAGGAAGTGGCGAAGGCGCTGCTCCAGCAGAAGGGCTTCACCAACATCGAGGTCGAGCCCTCGAACCAGCAGGGCACGCCGGGTCAGGTCGTCGACCAGACCCCGAACGGCAAGCAGAAGAAGCCCAAGGACACCCAGATCACGCTGACCGTGATCGCCGAGCAGGAACCGAACCCGGACGACTCGGGTTCCCCGGACCCGGACATTCCGAACCCGCCGGGCGGCGACGGCGGCGGCACGGGCACCGGTACGGTCGGCGGCCTGCTCAACTGAGCGACACGGGAAAGCCCGGACACGAACCCGTGTCCGGGCTTTTCTGGTTCTGCGGACGGCTCAGGCGGTCGCGAAGGCAGAGCGTCGGCGGCTCTCCACCTCGGCGGCGAGCTCGGGGGCCCGGTCCAACGCCTCCGGCAGGCCGCAGGAAGCCAGCCAGTTGGCCAGCATGGTGTGGCCGCCCTCGGTCAGTACCGACTCGGGGTGGAACTGCACGCCCTCGATCGGCAGGGTGCGGTGCCGCATCGCCATGACCACGCCGGACTCGGTCCAGCCGGTCACCTCGATCTCCTCCGGCAGGGTCTCCGGGAGCACGGCCAGCGAGTGGTAGCGGGTCGCGGTGAACGGATCGGGCAGACCGGCCAGGACGCCGGTGCCCTTGTGCTGCACCGTGGAGGTCTTGCCGTGCAGCAACTCGGGGGCGCGGGTGACGGTGCCACCGAACGCGGCACCGATCGCCTGGTGGCCGAGGCAGACGCCGAACATGGGCAGCTTGCCCGCGTACTCCTGAATGACGTCCATCATGATGCCGGCGCGCTCCGGCGTGCCCGGCCCGGGCGAGAGCAGCACCCCGGCGGCGCCGAAACCGGCGACGTCGGCCACGGTGATCTCGTCGTTGCGCCGGACCTCGCACTCGGCACCCAGCTGACCCAGGTACTGCACCAGGTTGAAGACGAACGAGTCGTAGTTGTCGATCACGAGGATGCGCACGGGACCACCTAGCTGGCCGACGGGTGGGGGTTGTTGGTGTGCTCGTTGTACGGGATCTCGTCGGGTCCCAGCAGCGAGTCGTCGCCCGGCACCGCGTTCGGGTCCTGCTCGGCCGAGCCGTTCTGCTCGGTGCCCGTGCTGACCTGCACGTCGTCGAACGGCAGCAACGGCGTGGCCCACGGGAAGACGACGTACCAGAGCAGCGCGCCGACCATCGTGACCAGCGCGAGGGAACCGGTCAGCTTGCCCCACAGGCCGAAGGGCAGCTTGCGCCAGATCCAGGAATACATCGCTACCCCCTAGGCCTTCGTCTTGCCGATGTCGGCGGGCCGGCCGGCGCTGGGCAGCGACGCGTCCCGCTTGATCGTGTCGACCAGCTCGGCGTGCACGATGAGCCGCTCGTAGTTGTTGAACTTCGGGTTGCAGGTGGTCAGCGTGAGCATCGCCTTGGTCGCCTTGGCCTTGGGCTTGCCCGGGACCGGGGCCACCACCTCGACGGCGCTGGGCTTGACGACCTCGCTCTCGCTGACCTTGTAGACGTACCAGTTGGTGCGCGTCTCGACGCCGATCACATCACCCGGCTTGAGCTCGTCGAGCCGCCAGAAGATCTTGCGGATCCGGTGCCCGGCCACCGAGAAGTTGCCGATCTCGCCGGGCTCCGCGGTGTCCGGGTAGTGCCCCGGGGCGTACCGGATGTCCTGCGGCCGTACGCCGTTGACAACAACCCACTGCATGCCCAGCTTGGGGATGTAGAGCCGCCCGACCAGGTTCTTCCCGGGCGCGGCCGGCGCGGCCTTGACCGGCGTGCTCGGCGCGACGGTCGGATCGTTCCACTGGTCGTCGAGCTCGGTGGCGAGGGTGTCCTGCTCGTTGTCGACCTTGGCCGAATTGCCGAAAACCTCGTACCCGGCGAACAGCAGCACGATCAACCCGAAGGTGATCATCAGCTCGCCGGAGACCCGGATACCGGACCGGATCCGCGAACCCAGCGTCGGACGGGTCAGCTCGGAATACACGCTCTTGTAACCCTCGTCGGTCTGCTCGGGCCGCAACTTGACGACCTTCTCACCCCGCCGCGGCTTGGCGTCCTCCGCCGCGCCGTCATCGAGATCAGGATCGGCCGCGGCGGCGGCCGCGGCAGCAGCGACGGAAGCGGCACCGACGGTGCCGGACCCGCCGGGCAGAGGGGTACGCACAGAGCTGCTCACATCCGTGGCCGACTTGGAACTGACCTTGGGCCGAACCGAGGGAAGCAGCCCGGTCGGCGCATCCGCGGTGCGAATGATGGCGGTGGCCGACGGGTCCTGCGTCTGGCCGGTGCCCGCGGCGAACAATTCATGACCGTCCTGCTCACGGGCGCTGGGCCTGCTGGCGGGGACGGCTCGGCGCTCGCTGCGAGAACGGAAGGCGTCCGCCACCGAGGGGGTGCCGAGCCGATCCCGCCCGGCGGCGTTCGGGAGCTGCTGGTCCGGGCCGGGAGGCGTCTGGCCGGCTCGGCGACCGAAGCCGTTCGCCGCCTCGGCGTGGCCGGCGTCCTGGGGGTAAGCGTCGGCTGGCCTCGGGTCCAGGCCGTTGGCCCGGCTGAAGCTGTCGGGGTACGTCCGGCGCGGCATGGCCTCGTCAGCGGCTGTCCGGCGCGGGGCGGCTTCCTCCGTGGCGGCGCGGCGTGGCATGGCTTCGTCGGCTGCGGCGCGGCGTGGGGAGGCGTATCCGTTCGCCGGCTGGCCTTCGGGGCGGCCGGATCGTTCGTCCTCGGCGAGTGGGCCGCGGTAGCTGCTGGTCGGGGTCGGGTAGACGTCGTTCTCTTGGCTGTGAGCTGAGCGGCGGCCTGGGCTGCGGGGCTGGTCGAAGGCGTCGGGCGCGTCGCTGGCGGGCCGGACGGCAGCCGCAGCGGACGCCGAGCCGCTGACCGGGCGGAAGTCCTCTGCAGCGTCACCCGGGGACCGCCCGAAGCCGTTTGCGCTGCTCGGTCGCGCGAAGTCACTCGCAGCCGGTGCGCTGCCGTTGGGCCGCGCAAAGTCGCTGGCAGGGAACGCGCTGCTCGGCCGTGCGAAGTCGCTCGCAGCCGGTGCGCTGCCGTTGGGCCGCGCGAAATCAGTGGCTGGGGACGGGCTGCTCGGCCGTGCGAAGTCGCTCGCGGCGGGTGCGCTGCCGTTCGGCCGCCCGAAGTTGTTTCCGCCGGTGGCGCCGCTGACGGGCCGGGCATAGTCACTGGGCGCGGCAACCCCGGTGGAACGCTGACCGTCCACCTCGCGCGGCCGCGCAAACTCACTCACCGCTGGGCCGCCCGCCGCCGGAGCAAAGCCGTTCGGAGCGCTCGGCGCAGCCGCAATCTCCGGCCCCGCAAAGCCACCCCCCGCAGCCTGCGCCGATTCCCGGGCGACCCGAGCCTCCTCAGCCGCAGCCGCGAAGAAATCAAAGCCGGCAGGAGCAGCCGGCGGAGGTACAGCAGCCGCCGCGCTGGCAATCACCGGCGAACTGACGGTCCGGCCCGGAGCATCCGCAGCACGGGCCACCACCGGCGAGCTATCTGTCCGGTCAGCAGCAAGCCCCACCACTGGCACGCCATCGGTCCGGGCCGCAGCCCGAGCAGCCGCAGCCGCCCGAGCAACCACCGGATCAACCGCCCCCGAAGCCGCCTCACCCCGCAACACAGCAGTGTCAGCGGCCGAAACAGCCCCAGCGGCCACACCAGCGACCTCAGGAGCCGCAGGCACCGGGAAGGACGACCCGGGCGACACCGGAGCCTGAGCGGGCACTGAGGGCCCCTGCACGGGCGAAACCGGACCGGTCGGCGCGGCCCAAGGCGCTGCCGGCCCCAAGCTGGGCGGTGGGTCCAGCGGCCCACCGGGTACGCCGTCCGGCGAAGCGTCCGTGATCCGGGGAATGAAGGCCGTCTGCGCGTCGCCGTCGGGAGCGCGGTGCCGACCGGAGTTCGCCGCAGCCTGCTGGGCGTCCGACGCTTCCATCACTCCGTGGCCTCGGCGGATCGGAGGTCACTCGACCCGTCGTACGCCCGCACAGTCACGTTCCTCTCGACGGTTTCCTGATAGCCGAGTCCGAAGTCCGCCACTGCCGTACGGAATTGCTGGACTCCCTCTGCGGACTCCAACGCGCGATGCATCGCCGTGGGTTCGCCGATCGCCGTGATCTTGAACGGCGGCGAGAAGACCTGCCCGTGGAGCAGCAGCGTGTTGCCGACACAGCGTACCGCGCTCGTGGAGATGACGCGGACATCCATGATCGCCATTGCCTCGGCCCCACCTGCCCACAATGCGTTCACCACCGCCTGGACGTCACCCTGGTGGACGACGAGGTCGTCGTTCTCGGGGGCGTCCGTGCCGGTGCCGGTGGTCCGCTGCGGGGAGTCGTTGAGGACGACCGTGACGCCGGGGCCGTGTAGGGCGGTGAAGCCCGCGCCTCCGCGCATCGCGTCTGCGCGCTGCCGGGCCCGCTTGACCGGTTCGTCGACGTCGGCCAGCCGGGCCGCGTCCTGGTCGACGGCCGCGCGCAGGTCAGCGGCCTTTTTCTCGCGGTCCTCGAGCCGGCTGCGCTTGTCCGCGATGAGCTGGGCGAGCTGCGGCCGGCGGTCGTCGCGCAGGGAGGTGCCGTCCGCCGTTGTCGCCGATGTGGTGAACAACAGACCGGCCGCCAGTCCGATCAGTGGGACCGCGACCGACCATCCGCGCTGCCGTTGACCCCTGCGGCGGGGACGTAGTCCACCAAGGGCTCGTCGCAGGACAAGTCGCCACGAGGGCGCCCCCGTGGTGTACTCCACGTCGGTTGTCCTCCCTGGCTCGGCCGAAAAACGCACCGGCGGGTGCCTGTGCGCGCGCCGCCTTGACTACGCTAGCTATCGAACAGTATTCGCCACGGGCAGCTTTCGGGGTCCCCGGAGCCGCTCAGGGGTGGGTTGTTCACCACTTGTTGCCCTCAGGAGAGCACCGTGCCGAAGTCACAGGTTCGAAAGAAGAAGGTCTACACCCCGCCGACGGACATTCGTCCGTCCGGGACGGCGGCGTCGAAGAAGCCGAGTCCGGTGTGGCTGCCGATCACGGCGGTCGCGCTGATCGTCTTCGGCATCTCCTGGCTGGTGGTGTACTACCTCTCGGAGCAGCAGTACCCGGTCGAGGCGTGGCGGTATTGGAACCTCCTCGTCGGTTTCGGCTGCATGGTCGCCTCCCTGGGCATCCTCTCCCGCTGGCGCTAGTGCCGCTCCTACCGCGCGGCCTCCGGCCGGGCGGTAGCGTGATCAGCGTCTGATTTGTCCGACAGCGCACCCCGGCGTCCGAGCCGCGGGGTGCGCTGTCGACTGCGTTCCGCCAGGCGACTGCAACACCTGCCCGGACTGCCGCTCGCATTCTGATTACTCGTGGGTAACATAGGTCGGCGGGCCAGCTGACTCCAGGAGGCACAACCACATGGGCACAGTGCAGATCGTCGCCACCGTCCTGGCGGGCGTCGTCACCCTCGTCGCCGTGGTCCTGGCGGTCCGGGCGGTCATGCAGATGACCGCGGTGATCCGGCTGGGCCGGCCCGACCCCACCCGCTCCGGGGACAAGGGCGCCCGCACCCGCACGATGCTGGTTGAGACCCTCGGTCACACCCGGATGCTGAAGTGGACCGCGGTCGGTGCGGCGCACTGGTTCGTGATGGTCTCCTTCATGATCCTGTTCCTGCTGGTGGTCGAGGCCTACTTCGAGGTGGTCGACCCCGAGGGCGGGCTGCCGATCATCGGCCACTGGACGATCTACGGCCTGGTCACCGAGTGGATCGGCGTCCTCGGCCTGCTGGGCATCCTCTACCTGATCTACCGGCGCCAGCGCGACAAGCGCAAGAAGGTCTCCCGGTTCACCGGCTCCACCATGTGGCAGGGCTACTTCGTCGAGGCGATCATCGTCGGCGTCCTGATCTGCGGCTTCCTGATCCGCGGGTTCAAGGTCGCCAACGACACCTTCGAGTACGCCGCCTGGGCCACCCCGGTCAGCCACGGCGTCGGCGCCCTGCTGCCCGCCGCGGCCGACGGACCCACCTGGGTCGCCCTGGTCAAGATCTTCATCTCCATGGGCTGGCTGATCACCATCGCGCTGAACGTGACGATGGGCGTGGCCTGGCACCGCTTCCTGGCCTTCTTCAACATCTTCTTCAAGCGCAGCCCGGAGAAGCCCGCGGGCTCCGGCCTGGGCGCGCTCAAGCCGATGATGAGCGACGGCAAGCCGCTCGACTTCGAGGAGGCCGACCCGGAGAAGGACCAGTTCGGCGTCGCCCAGGTCGAGCAGTTCACCTGGAAGGGCCTGCTCGACTTCTCCACCTGTACCGAGTGCGGCCGCTGCCAGTCGCAGTGCCCGGCGTGGAACACGGCCAAGCCGCTCTCGCCCAAGCTGCTCGTCCTGTCGCTGCGGGATCACGCCTACGCCAAGGCGCCCTACCTGCTCGGGGGCGGCGGCAAGGACCTGACCGGCGAGGAGAAGGCCACCGAGGCCCAGCTCGCGCACATGGACGTGCTGGCGCTCGCCGAGGGCAACCGGCCGCTGATCGGCACCGAGGCCGAGGGCGGCGTGATCGACCCGGACGTGCTCTGGTCCTGCACCACCTGCGGGGCCTGCGTCGAGCAGTGCCCGGTGGACATCGAGCACGTCGACCACATCGTCGACATGCGCCGCTACCAGGTGCTGATCGAGTCCAGCTTCCCGGCCGAGGCCGGCGTCATGCTGCGCAACCTGGAGAACAAGGGCAACCCCTGGGGCGCGCCGCAGAACACCCGCGAGGACTGGACCAAGGGCCTCGACTTCGAGGTGCCGCGGGTCGGCGAGACCGAGGACTTCGACTACCTGTTCTGGGTCGGCTGCGCCGGCGCCTTCGAGGACCGGGCGAAGAAGACCACCCGGGCGGTCGCCACGCTGCTGCACGAGGCCGGCGTCAATTACGCCATCCTCGGCGAGGGCGAGACCTGTACGGGTGACCCGGCCCGCCGGATCGGCAACGAGTTCGTCTTCCAGATGCTGGCCCAGCAGAACGTCGAGACCCTGCAGGAGGCGAAGGTCAAGCGGATCGTCGCGACCTGCCCGCACTGCTTCAACACGCTGGGCAACGAGTATTCGCAGCTGGGCCTCGAGGTCGAGGTCGTGCACCACACCCAGCTGCTCGCGCACCTGGTCAAGGAGGGCAAGCTCACGCCCGTCCAGCCCATCGAGGGCGACGTGACCTACCACGATCCCTGCTACCTGGGCCGGCACAACCGGGTCTTCGACGCTCCCCGCGAGGTGCTGGGCGAGGCGGCCAACCTCGTGGAGATGCCACGCAACTCCGAGCGGTCCTTCTGCTGCGGCGCCGGCGGTGCCCGCATGTGGATGGAGGAGAAGATCGGCAAGCGGATCAACGTGGAGCGCACCGAGGAGGCCCTGGCGACCGGCGCGAAGACGATCGCCGTGGGCTGCCCGTTCTGCTACACGATGATCGGCGACGGGGTCACCGGCAAGGGCGAGCAGGACAACGTCGAGGTCGTCGACGTGGCCAGCGTGCTGCTCCGTTCGATCAAGGGCGACAAGGCACCCGCCTAGGCCGGCTAGGAGGTCGCCGCGCTCACGGCGGAGGCGGCGACCACCGCGACGATGACCGCGGTCTGGATCTCCTCGACGGTCTGCCGGACCGCCGCGGCGGTCGCGTCGCCCGCGGAGATCTCGCGGAGCCGCTCGTCGACCCGCTTGCGGTCCAGCGTGCGGAAGACCTTGCGGTCGAGGTTGGTCGCGCCCACCAGGGCACAGAGCGCAGCGGTACGCGGCTCGACCGGCCCGGCTCCGGAAACGGCGGCGGTCAACCGTTGCCGCGCCTCCGTCTCGGGCACCGGCTCCACGCCGTTCGGGGCCGGATAGCGCGTCCGCGGGAAGACGAACAGCACCTTGTCCTGCTCCCGGGTCAGCACGCCCTGGTCGACGAGCCGGTCCAGGGCCGGCTTGCGGGCGTCGGTGAACTTCTTGACCCAGTGGGCGGGCTTGCGTGGCTTGTCGTCGGCCACGATCCGGTCCAGGGCCTGATCCACCAGCGGGTCACCGGTCGCGGTCGGGTCCAGGACCACGACTTTCTTGTCCTCGACGCTGATCCGGCCGCTGATGGCCAGCTCCAGCAGCAGGGCGCCGCCCAGGCCGTGGTCGAGACGGACGCTGTCGGTGTCGGGCACGCCGTCGTCGCCGTAGGCGAGCAGCACGAACTCTTCGGCGAGGTTCATGATGCGACCGTATCCGGGCGGCCGGCGGCAGAGGTGACCCGCGGCACCGGACACGAGCGCCCGCGGGATGCCGCGTTCCGGCACAATGAGGGCCGAGGTGAACCGATCATGGACGGCCCGCTCCTGACGACGGTGCTCCCGTTGGCGGCTTTCGCGTTGCTCACGGCGGGCAACGCGTTCTTCGTGGCAGCCGAGTTCGGCCTGGTCACCGTCGACCGGGCGGAGATCGACAAGCGCGCCGACGAGGGTGACCGGCGCGCCCGTACGGTGCGGCACGCCCTGCATGAGCTCTCCTTCCAGCTCTCCGGCACCCAGCTCGGCATCACTCTCACCGCCCTGCTGACCGGCTATCTGGCCGAGCCCGCGCTGTCCCGGATCTTCCGGCCGGGCATCGAGCCGATCGCCGGGGGCGCCACCGAGACCGTCACCCACGTGCTCTCGCTGGTGCTGGCCACGATCGTCTCGATGCTCTTCGGCGAGCTGGTGCCGAAGAACGCGGCCCTGGCCCGGCCGATGCGGGTCGCGCTGGCCACCGCCGCCCCGCTGCGCACGTTCTCCAAGCTCTTCAAGTGGCTGATCGGCGCGCTCAACGGCTCGGCGAACTGGCTGGTCCGCCGGCTGGGCATCGAGCCGCAGGAGGAGCTGGCCAGTGCGCGTTCGCCGGAGGAGCTGGGTCTGCTGGCCGCGATCAGCGCCCGGGCCGGTGCGCTGCCCACGGAGACGGCGACGCTGCTGCGCCGCACGATCCGCTTCGGCGAGAAACGCGCGGCGAAGGCGATGACCCCGCGCGTCGACGTGGTCGGGCTCAAGACCACCGCGAGCGTCGCGGACCTCATCGTCGCGGCCCGCGAGACCGGCCACACCCGCTTCCCCGTGTACGAGTCGACGCTCGACCTGGTCGTCGGCGTGGTCGGGGTGTCCGACGCCCTCGGTGTCCCGCCCGAACGCCGCGCCTCGACCGCGGTGTCCACGGTCGCCCGCGAGCCCGTCTTCGTGCCGGAGAGCCTCGACCTGGACAAGGTGCTGGCTGCCCTGCGCGCCGCGGACGCGGACATGGCGATCGTCGTGGACGAGTACGGCGGCACCGACGGCGTGGTCACGGTGGAGGACCTGGTCGAGGAGCTGGTCGGCGAGATCGCTGACGAGTACGACGTGGACTTCACCGACGCCGGCAGCGCGGAGCTGACCGCGCCCGGCGACGACCGGAAGTTCCTGGTCGACGGGCTGCTGCGGGAGGACGAGGTGGCCGAGCAGACAGGTTTCCGGCTGCCCGAGGGCCCGTACGAGACGCTCGCCGGCTTCCTGCTCTCCCGGCTGGGGCACATCCCGGTCGTCGGCGAGTCGCTCGAGGACGACGGCTGGGAGTTCACCGTCATCGAGGTCGACCGGCACCGCATCGAGCAGGTCCGGGTCGTCGCGCCGCCGGAGAGTTCCGATGACTGAGCTGCTGGTCACGGTCGTGCTGCTGCTCGGCAACGCGCTCTTCGTCGGTGGTGAGTTCGCGCTCATCGCGTCCCGGCGTACGGCTCTCGAACCGCTCGCCGCCACCTCCCGGCCGGCCCGCTGGGCGCTGTCGGCGATGAATCAGATTCCTCTGATGATCGCCGGCGCCCAGCTGGGGATCACCATCTGCTCGCTCGGCCTGGGCGCGATCGCCGAGCCCGCCCTCGCGCACCTGCTGGAGGGTCCGTTCGGCGCGATCGGGATGCCCGAGAACGCGATCCACCCGGTGGCCTTCGTGCTGGCGCTGGGCGTGGTCGTCTTCCTGCACACCGTGGTCGGCGAGATGGTCCCGAAGAACATCACGCTGGCCGGCCCGGAACGCTCGGCGCTCGTGCTGGGCCCGTTCATGTTGGCCTTCTGCACCGGGACCAAGCCGCTGCTGGTCGCGATGCGCTGGGCCTCGCGGATGGTGTTGTCGCTGTGGAAGATCGAGGCCACCGACGCGGTCAAGACGGTGTTCACCGCCGAGGAGCTGGCCGGGATGGTCACCCAGGCGCGGGCCGAGGGCCTGCTCGGCACCGAGCAGTACGCCCGGATTCACGCCGCGCTGGGCCTCAACGACCGGACCGCGGCGGACACCCTGCAGCCCTGGGCGGGCGTGACGACGGTCGCCGACGACGCGTCGCCGGCGACCATCGAGGCGGTGGCGACCCGCAGCGGCCGGTCGCGGCTGCCGGTCGTGCAGCGCGAGACCCGGCGGGTGCTGGGCTTCGTGCACGTCAAGGACCTCCTCGGGTACGAGGGAGCGCAGCGCAGCCTCCCGATGCCCGCCGAGATGATCCGTCCCCTGGCCGTGGTGGCCCCGGACCGCACGCTGGCCGACCTGTTGCTGACCATGAGACGCGACCGCCGGCACATCGTCCTGGTGAGTGACGGGCGCCGGCCGCTCGGCGTGATCGCCCTGGACGACGTGCTGCACGCCGTGATCGGGGAGCCCTCCGTTCGGCCGACCACGTAAGGGTGCTTTAGCCCACATTTACGCGCAAACGGAGTTTGAACACGCTAGTTAAAGCGGCGATCCGGACAATAACCGCATGTTCGACTCTCGACGGTCCCCGCGAGGCGCACGCCGGCGCGTCACCCCCCTCGGCGCGCTGGTAGCGACCGCCGCCCTCGGCTCCGGCCTGTTCGCAGCGCAACTGGTCCACCCCGGCACCACCGAGCCGCCCCGGATCAGCCCGCAGTACGTCGCTCTCCAGCCGCGCCCCTCTGGCGGCGTCCTCACCCCCACGAACCCCGGCTTCGCCGCCGTACCCCAGACAGGTGGACGGATCGGAGTGGCCAAGTCCCCGGTCACCGTCCGCTACACCTTCGACGGTGGAGTGAATCAGCCCCTGACCGACACCCACGGCGCGTACGCATTGCGGGCGCTCGCCCAGAATGGCGGCACCCTGAGCCTGGTCCCGCAGGGCAACGGCCTGGCCGTGCAGTACCCGACCCGCTGCACCCTGGCCCGCGAACGGCAGTGCCCGAGGGCGATCCTCGAAGGCTTCCGCGAGGACGCCCTGAACCCCGGCACCCGCCCGATGCGCTACGGAGCGTCGATCATGATGACCCACCGGGACCTGGCCGACGGCGCGAACGTCTTCCAGAAGGGCTACTCGGTCGGTGGGGTGAGCCAGTTCAAGCTCCAGGTGGACCACCGGCAGGGCCACCCGAGCTGCGTGATCGCGGGCCGCACCCAGATCTATCGGGCGGAACCCCTGATCGACGTGGCCGACGGCCGCTGGCACAACCTGATGTGCGCCCGGACCAAGGACCGCCTGACCCTGACGGTCGACGGCCTGGAACGCGCCTGGGTCCGCCTCCCGGCAAACCTGTCGATCGCGAACGCGGAACCGCTGCGGGTGGGCGGCAAGGGCGCGGGCAAGGGCAACGACCAGTTCTCCGGCCAGATCGACAACGTCTTCCTGACCATCGCCTGACGGACCAGGTCTACTCCAGCAACGAGTCGTCGATCTCGCGCTGATCCGCGGCCCGGTCCCGTTCGTCCTGCTGGAGCCGGCGCTCGTCGATGTTCGACAACGCCTGGTTCAGCTGGACTTCCTGGTCGTGCAGCTTCGCTTCGCGCGCGGCGAGCCGCCGCTCCCGTGCACCGAGCCGGGAATGATGTCGCTGGGAGAGCAGCTCCTGGCCATCGAGCTTGCGGGTGCGGCGCTCGAGGTCCGCGTCACGCGCGTCGGCGTCGTACTGCCGATCGGCGAGCTGCGTCTCGCGCTTCTTCAGCGAGCTCTGCCGTTCCCGCAGCCCGTCCATCATCTGCCGGGCCTCGGTGTCCCGTACCTCCGCGTCGACCTCTCGCTGATCGTCGCGGGACCCCCCCGGGAGGAGGAGCTGACGTCATCGCCTGCCACCCCGGAATCGTAAGGCCGCCGCGTCGCTCAGCGCCACGAGTCGGTCAGGAAGACCACCTGGTCACGTGGGAAGCCGGCCGATCGCCGCGACCTCGACGCGGTCGGCTGGGCAATGCCACACTGCCCGCCCGTGGACCTCAATCGCCGCGAGCGGATGGCTGTGCGGATGGCGCGGGCAGAACGGCCAGTTGGTGGGCCGGCCGAGCGTCCACAGTGCCTCAACCGCCCACTCCTGCACCTGGTCAGCCAGCTCGGCGACCTGCTGAGCCGGCGGCCGTCCGAGCGTGATCGAGATCCCCTGCCCGGACCCGTCCTGGGCGTAGAGGAAGGCGCTGGCGGTGCCGGGGAAATCGTTCCACGCCTGGTCGCGAAGCTCGGGAAGAACGCCTCCGGGCCGGGCGAGGTCGGCCAGGATCGGGACCAGGGCGGCGGTCAGCTCAGCGTCCATGGAGTCAGTCTCCTACCCGTAGGCCGAGAACAGGCGAAGGCTCGGGCCATCACCACTGGCCCGAGCCTTCGTCTCGACCACGAGCTGGAGCTATCCCCGGCCACGCTGTCATCCCGATCTTAGGGCGCAGGTATCCACGTCGATAAACGGTCGGTCCTGTGATCGATCCGGAGGGCATGACGCCCGTGTACGTGCAGGTAGCGGACGTCATCGCCGCCGGAATCGCCCGCGGCGACCTGGTGCCCAACCGCCCGATCCCGAGCGAGACGGCGATGGTGCAAGAGTTCGGAATAGCGCGAGGCACCGCGCGCCGGGCGGTCGAGCTGCTCCGGGAACGCGGCCTCGTCAGCGGAGTAACGCAAGATCCGTATTGCCCTCGACCGTGTCCCAGGGCCTGCGGTCAATCGCTTACGCGTGCCGGCCGTCCAGATGGAGAAAAGCCGGCCAGCCACTCCGCGTGCTCCCGCATGCGGACCAGGTCATCGGGGAACCAGCTGTCCCACGAGTGATCCAGGCTCATCCACGCGGCCGGCTGACCGGGCTCGGCCCGCAGCGGAACCGCAGGATCAGCGATCGCGGCATAGGACAGCCCCAAGGTCGCCGGCTTGTCGGGATGGTAAGAGCGGACGCTGACGGCAGCCGGCCGATCGAAAAGATCGACATCAACCCCGGTCTCCTCACGCAACTCACGACGCGCTGCCTCACGGGGCGCCTCCCCGGGCTCGACCTGCCCGCCCGGCGGAACCCAACCCCGCCACGGATGCTGCACCAGCAGAACCCGGGACAGGTCCGCGTCGAACACCCAGACCTCGGCCCCCAACGGATCCGCCGGACTGGCACCAGCGGCAGCCACCCAGCCCGCGACGTCGTCATATTCGACCCGTGCAGCACCAACATCGCCCAACGCGGCCGCCAGCGACCGCCGCTGCAACTCGTCACGACTCATGCCCGCAACCTAGCGAGGGGGTATGACATCGCCGCCCACGATCTCAGCGCCACGAGCCGGCCAGGAAAGCCACCCGATCGTTGGCCGACTCGTACGCCATCATCGGCGGGTAGCTGTCGAAAGCTCCCTCGGCGTATACGAGCACGGACTTGCCAGAGCTGCACCAACGGTGCGCAGGAACCGGCAGAAGGCGTCCAGCCTCTCCTGGCCCTGGATCTCATACAGGCTGACATCGCTCACGACCTCGTCGGGAGCCCACGGTCGGATGATCCACTCCAAGTCGGAGTCGGGCCAGACCCACACACTCCGCAGCAAGCCCTCCAGGTTTGGACCGAACAGCTCAGCGGCTGCTGCCGGCAGCGGTCGCCGCTCGTCGCCGACCTGGTACTCACACCGCCAACCCTCGGACCGGATGAGCCCCAACAACGCTTCCCAGTCCGCGATCGCGGTACCAGGCACCACGACGTCAGGGGCGCTCCCGTTCTGCGACGGGTCGAACCACTCTGCGACGTCGACCCACCGGATGATCTCCACCCGAGCGATTCTCCTGCCACGCCTCCCACTGAGTAGAGGCAACGGCACGACAGCAAGTGATGGTGCGCCAAGATGACGAACGCCTGGCTCGGCATCAGCCGTGACCAGGCTTCGTACGTGGAGCGGGTGACGGAATCGAACCCGCACTGTCAGCTTGAGAACCGTACAAGATCGCCGGGTCATCCCGTCGGAGTGCAGATCAACATGGGGAATGCCAAGCTCGCGTAGTCCGCACCTAGAAATGTCGTTAGTCGCCACTCAACTTTCGACAGTGCTTTACCGGCCGAGGCGGTGCTCAATTTGTGCCCGATGACCTTGAGGAGCGCGGCCTGGCCAAGTGAGGCTGCTCGGGGTGACGGGCGACAGGCGTCCGATCTTCCGGCGTTCCTTCGCGTTGTCGGCCGGCTCAATTCGTACTGATGGCTGTAGTGCGGATCCCGCGCCTGCCTGGTGGTCGTGAGGTCCAGACGGGGCGATTACGCGTGGCTGCGGCTGGGCGGCCGGCGTCCAGTCCGGAGCCGGGTGACCGGTTGACGGTGTGACCGGTCGATGTGGTCATTGACGGTTGTCTCATCGTCCGGGTGATCGACGGGTGTGGGGATTGTTGTGTCGGCGCGGGTGCATCAGTGTGGAGCAGTTAGCCACGATGCGGGGTGGTGGGTGGATGTTGCGGCTTGAGGTGTTGGATTTCGCGGGGCCGACGCGGTGGCGGTGGCGGCTGACCGACGCTGATGGCGGCCGGTTTCTGGCTGATCATGTGGTGGAGTTGGATGCCCGGGAGTGGCAGTACGAGGCGTTCACCGCGTTGGATGAGTATTTGTTGTGGCATGCGGCGCCGGATCGGCGGTTGGCCGGTGAGGCGCAGTTGACGGCGCAGGTGGGGGCGTGGATCGGGGAGCAGGTGCTGGGCCCGGTGGGGCCGGCGTTGGTGAAGGCCCGCCAGCCAGTACGGCTTGAAGTGCCGGCCGCGGCGGAAGTGTTGGCCTACCGGCCGTGGGAGCTGGCCGCAGTGAACGGTCGCCCGTTGGCGATGCAGCGGGTCACGGTCGTCATCGACCAGGTCGGTGGTGAGGTGTCGGACAAGGTCCCGGTGGGTGAGCGGCTGCGGATGTTGGCGGTGTTCAGCCTGCCGGAGGATGCGTCGGCGTTGAATCTGCGTCGGGAGCGGTATGCGTTGGCGCAGTTGGTGCAGGAGTTCGCGGCGGCCAATGGCCGGGCGGTGGAGTTGCGGGTGTTGCAGTACGGCGCGACCCGGGCCCGGTTGGAGGATGTGCTGTTGGAGGAGCCGGGCTGGGACGTGCTGCATATTTCCGGCCATGGGCTGCCGGCTGGGCTGTTGTTGGAAGACGATGCCGGCCGCCGGGATCTGGTCTCCAGTGCGGAGTTGGTGGATCTGCTGGATCTGACTGGTGAGCAGTTGAAGCTGGTCACTTTGTCGACGTGTGAGTCGGCGGCGGTGACCGCGGCGGAGCATCTGCGCCTGCTCGGTCTGCGCCCGCCGGCCGCCGGGAACGGTGCCGGCGGGCAGGGAACTGACGGCGCCGCGTCTGGCGTCGGTTCTGAGCAGTCGGAGGGGTCGTTGCCGGCGGTGGCTACCGAGTTGGTGCGTCGGCTGGACTGTGCGGTGCTGGCGATGCGGTTTCCGGTGGTGGATGATTTCGCGATCGCTCTCGCGGGCTCGTTCTACGGGCTGGTGTTGGGTAAGGGGCAGCCGGTGGCTCGGGCGTTGGGCCTGACGATGCCGCGGGTGGTGCAGGATCCGCCGACAGCCGGGGCGCCGGCGTTGTCGGTGACGACGCCGGCGTTGTTCGGTGCCCGGGCCGCCGATCTGAGGTTGGATGCGCCGCCGGGGCAGCCGGTGGTGTTCCAGGCTGAGCAGCAGAAGCTGGCCCGGTTCGATCCGCAGCCGGCGCGGTTCGTGGGCCGGGTGGGGCCGATGACCCGGGCCACCGCCGTCCTGGCCCCGCGTAGCGGCCGCAGCGGGGTGTTGTTTCACGGGATGGCCGGTGCCGGGAAGACCGCTTGCGCGTTGGAGTTGGCGTACACCCACGAGGACGGGTTCGCTCGGCTGGTGTGGCATCAGGCCCCGCCGGAGGGCCACGACATCACCGCCGCGCTGACCGGCTTCGCCCTGGATCTAGAAGGGCAGCTGCCCGGGATCCGGTTGGCGCATCTGGTGGATGACGTCACGGCGCTGCGTGGCTTCCTGCCGGCGCTGACCGAGTTCCTGGAACGCCAGCGGGTGCTGCTCGTGCTGGACAACCTGGAGTCGCTGCTCACCGACACCGGCGGATGGCGCGACCAGCGGTGGCAGTTGCTGATCGATGCGCTCACCGGCCACGGTGGCCTGTCCCGGGTGGTGTTGACCTCCCGCCGCCGGATCGCCTCGCTGCCGGCGGGGGTTCTGGTGGAGCCGGTGCACGCGCTGTCGTTGACCGAGGCGGTGCTGCTGGCCCGGGAATGGCCGCACCTGCGCGCCCTGCTCGACGGCGCCAGCTCTGGCTCTGGTCTGGACGAGCGGCAGACCCGAGCGTTGGCCGCCCGCACCCTGGCGGTGGTGCAGGGTCACCCGAAGCTGATCGAGTTGGCCGACGGGCAGGCCAAGGATCCGGCCGCGCTGCAGGCCCGGCTGGAGGAGGCGGACCAGACCTGGCTGGACACCGGCACCCGCCTGGACGCCTTCCTCCACCACGGGCAGGCGTCCGCCACCGGCGAGGACTATCTGCGGGTGCTCGACGGCTGGACCCGCGGCACCACCAGCACCCTCCCGGACGGCTCGGCGACCTTGTTCGGCCTGCTGTGCTGCCTGGAACAAGACGACCGCATGGGCCTAGTAGTCGAGGACAACTGGGCCGACCTGTGGAAGCGGCTCGGCAAACCCGGCCCAACCCCGGACGTGGAGGCTGCCCTGGCCCCGCTGCTGGAGCAAGCCTTGGTCGCGGTCGACCGGAACCCGGACACCGGCCGGCCCCTGCGATTCCATCTGCATCCCGGCGTCGCCGAGGCCGGCCGCACTACCGCCGGCCCCGATCTGGGCACCGCCGTGGACATCGAACTCGCCGCCTACTGGCTGATTCTCTTGAACGCTGCTCGGGAGCGGGAGGGGGAGGAGCTGGGCTCGCTGGTCCGCCGAGCGGCCCTGGCCGCCGCCCCCTACCTGATCCGGCAACGCCAGTGGCAGCAGGTGCTGTACCCGATCGAGACGCTCCTGTTCCGGGACCAATCGCCGGGGACCGCGGCGGCGGTGCTGCCGCTGCTGGACAAGGCCCGCGAGGGCGGCCGCGGCACCGACGTGGAACTTGAAGCGGGGCGGCTCCACGCCCAAGCCATGGCGTACATCCGCCCCCATGACGCCGCCACAGAGATGCGTCACCTGCTCGACACCGCGGTCATCCGCCAGGACTTCCCGACGGCCTCGCTGGTCGCGTCGGACCTCCTCAACCACCACCGCAGGCGGGGTCGCTTTGACGAGGCACTCAGCCTTGCCGAGGACAAGAAGGAGTACACCCGTCGAGCCGGATGGGGCCCGTGGACCCAGCTCGGCGACGAGGGGCGGCGGCTGCAGATCCTCACCATGCAGGGAAACGCCGAGCAGGTACTTGCCTCCGTGGAACAGCTCCGCCCGGCGATGGCTGCCCTCCCCGATTCCTCCGATATGCCCGAGGCCACAGCCCCCTGGAACGTCCGGGAAGCAATCTTCGACCTCGGCCGGGAGGCAGCACGGCGCCTCGGCCGGTGGGAGCGGGCGCTGGACCTCAATGCCGAACAACTCGCCTCCCTAAGGGGGCGGGGGGCCAGCGACGCCGACCAGGCCTTCTCTGCGTTCAACGACTACGGGCCGCTGCTTCGGCTAGGCCGGGTCGGTGAGGCCCGGACCCTGCTGCAACGGTGCCGGACCGTCTTCGCCGCCGACCACAACGTCACCGCGCTGGGCAAGGTCTTGTCCGCGCTGGCCGACCTGGAGGACGAGCTGGGTCACGGCGGCCCGGCGATCGAGCTGTGCAAGGACGCCCTGCGGCTGGGCTACACCGCCGACGATCCGGACGGTATCCAGGTCAGCCACGCCAACCTCGCGATCTACCTGAACCGGTACGGCGGCGAGCAGCAGCAGGTGTGGGCCCACCGCCTGGCCACTGCGGTGATCGACTATCAGACGGGCGACGGCGATCTAACGCAAGACGTCCGCGCCCTCACCCGACTGCTTACCCGGGACGAGGCGCCGCCCCCGACAGCGTTCGCCGACGTGTGCCGCATCGTCGACCAGGTCGACGGAGTGCATCTGGCCGACCTTGTGGCCCGGCTACCCGCCCGCGCCCCGGATGGACAGGCGGCGATGGACGAGGTGCTCCGCCAGGCCCGCACCCTGTCGTCGGAGGAGGTCTTGGAGCTGCAACGGCACCTGACCTGGTGGGAACCTGTGATCGCCGCCCTGGTTGCCGCCGATCGCGGTGACTCCGACGCGGCCGCCGTCGTCGAGCAGGTCTTCACCACCCGCGGCGAGCAAAGCGACTGGCGGCGGCTGGTCGCGGTGCTGCGCCGCATCTCCGCCGGCGACCACACGCCAGCCCTGGACGGGCTCGACCCGATCGACACCGCCGTAGTACGTCGCCTCCTGGACGCCCTCGCCGGCACCGTCGCCATCGACCTCAACGCCTGGCACACCCTCACCAACCCCAACGACCAGGAGAACGCGCTCACTGGGTTCATCGAGGCCACGGTCCTGGCCGCCGGCGGCGACCCCGACGCCCGCGCGCAGCTCGCACCGGTCCTCGATGATCTTGCCGCCGACCCACAAGGGGCGACGTTCGCCGCGGTACTACGCCACATCCTCGCCGGCGACCGCGACCCCACCCTGCTCGACGAGCTCGACCCCGCTACCGCCGCGGTGGTCACCGTGATCCTGGACCGGCTCACCGCACCCATCGCACCACCGCTCGCCGATCCGCCCACCCCGCCCGCCACCCCGGAGGACACGTGACGGATCCCACCCTCACCGACCAGATCGGCGCCCTGCCCGACGCCCGCTAACGGCCGAGTCCGCGACGGTGCCGATTCTCGGCGGACCGCCCCGCCCAGCGCGCCGCTGACTCCAGCCGGCCCACCACGGCCGCGACGCGGCTTGCCCCTTGGATAGCACGCGGCTCTGTTCCGAGCCCCTGAACACACGGAAGCCCTGGCGGACCATCGGTCCTGACCAGGGCTTCCGTACGTGGAGCGGGTGACGGGAATCGAACCCGCACTGTCAGCTTGGGAAGCTGATGTTCTGCCATTGAACTACACCCGCGAGCGGCCCCACTGTACCCGATTGCCGGGCTTGGTGGCGGAGCCGCCCCGAGTAGGCACCGGCCGGACCTGGTGCGGCCCAGCTCCCTCCCGAACCTGGCAGCGCCCCGCGACGCAGAGCGGTGGCCGGCCGGTGCCTACGACCTTGCGGCGGCGACCAGGGGGCGGCCTAAGTTGGCGGCCGGGTCGCGCCACGATCGGGTGATCGGGGGGTATCGCAGGGTCATGGCCAGGGGCAGGGCGCCGGCCGGGCCGTGGCGGCGGAGCATGGCTGTGGTGATGTCGAACTCGAACAGGCGCCAGTCGACCAGGGCGGAGGCGCGGAGGGCTTCCGCCAGGCGGTTGATCACGGCCGGGTCGGTCACCGGGTGGGCGTGGCCGGTCACGTACGCCTCGTCGTCGCTTTCCTCCGGTGGGTACGAGTGCAGGGCGTAGCGGCCGTCGCGCTCCAGGTCGCGGCGTTTTGCCGAGTTGACCACGAAGCAGTAGAGGCCTTCGTCGGTGATGACCGGGGACACGGGGTGCACGCGGGGCCCGCCGTCGGCGCGGACTGTCGCGAGGTAGCCCATGCCGGGGCCGTACTGCTGGAGCAGTGCGCGGACGGCCGCGGCGAGCTCGGGCTCAGCCGCGGCGAATTCGGACCAGGAAGCCATGCGAACATCATATCGAACATATGTTCTAGTCGACCACTGAACACGCACCCCAATGCCGGTCGGTATGGTGTGCCGATGCTGCTCTCCGACCGTGACCTGGTCTCCGAGATCAAGTCGGAAAACCTCGCTCTCGAGCCGTTCGCGCCGGAGCTGATGCAGCCGTCCAGCATCGACGTCCGGCTGGACCGCTTCTTCCGCGTGTTCAACAACCATCTGTACACGCACATCGACCCGGCCGAGCAGCAGGACGATCTGACCGCCGAGGTCGAGACCGCCGACGGCGAGGCGTTCGTGCTGCACCCGGGCGAGTTCGTGCTGGCCTCGACGCTTGAGGTGATCACGCTGGGCGACCAGCTGGCCGGGCGGCTGGAGGGCAAGAGCAGCCTGGGCCGCCTCGGCCTGCTGACCCACTCGACCGCCGGCTTCATCGACCCGGGCTTCTCCGGGCACGTGACCCTGGAGCTGTCCAATGTGGCCAACCTGCCGATCAAGCTGTGGCCGGGCATGAAGATCGGCCAGCTGTGCATCTTCCGCCTGTCGTCCCCGGCGGAGCACCCCTACGGCTCGGCGGTCTACGGCTCGCGCTACCAGGGCCAGCGCGGCCCGACCCCGAGCCGCAGCTACCACAATTTCCGCACCTGGCCGACGACCTGACAGAGCAAGATCAAGGCCATGTCGTGCCTGGTTGCATGTCACTGGCCGTCGCTCCCGCCGAGAACGGGCGAGGGCGGCCAATCGCCTGGCGGCTCATGAACGGCCACCCTCACCCTGCCGGCTGCGTGCTCGCAAGACCGGTCAAGCGTCAGGGAGCTGCGTCAGCACCGACGAGCCGGCCATGACCCACGCGCCCCACACCTCGACGATCTTCCCGTCGGCGATCCGGTAGACCGCGAACTCCTGCGTGTCGATCGCCCGGCCCGTCGGCATGTGCACGCCGGTGTCAGTGAAGTGGGCGGACAGCCGGTCGCCGTCGACCAGCAGATGCCGTACCTCCCACCGGTAGTCGGGGAACGGCTCCACCATGGCCCGCAGCCCCGCGACGTACCGGTCGAAGCCCTGGTCGATGCCGTTGATCCGCACCTGGGGATCGACGAACTCGGCCAGGTCCGCGAACCGGCGATCGTTGCAGCACGCCAGGTACCGCCGGTAGAAGTCGCGCACGGCGTCGCTGTCCACAACCCCATCCTGGCCCACCGTGGGTGGACTCGCCCGGTGGGCAACCAAGCGCAGCGATCACGGGAGAGTGCAAAAGGGCAGGCCAACGCGACCCGGTCGCATCGTCGGGGCGCGTTCGGCCCGGAATGGTGCCGGATGATAACGCCTCAAACTCACTACAATGCCCAAATGATCCAAAACGGTACGATCTTCCGCCTCACCACGCGTCGCGTACTCGCCGCCGCTCTGGTGATGGCCGCCTCGGGCGCGCTTGCCGTGAACGCGCAGCCGGCCAGCGCCTCGTCGCACCAGCCTTGCAAGATCGAGAAGCACAGCACCATCGCCGGCATCACCAAGGTCGGTACGGCCACCGCCACCGTCGTCACCGACGGCGTCAAGCTGACCACCGCCCGGTCCAGCAACGCCGACAAGGTGTCGTGGCGCAGCTCCTTCAAGCCGGTGGCGGCCAGCACGGTCACCGAGATGAGCTACGAGACCGTCAAGCTCGACACGACCGCCGGCGACAACAACACCGTCAACGACGCCGCGCTGCCCTCGTACCACGTCTTCGTCAAGACGGCCGCCGGCGAGGGTGTGCTCATCTTCGAGCCGTACTACTACCTGGGCTCGATCGGCGCCGGCAACCCGCAGCGCAAGGTCCGCACCGAGTGGAACGTGCTCGACGGTCCGCTGTGGACGTCCTCCACCACGATCACCGGCCTGCCCAAGACCGCGGGTGGCCCGGCCACCAAGACCTTCGCGCAGGTCGTCGCCGAGAACCCCCGGATGACCGTCACGGGCATCGGCTTCGGGCTCGGCACCTACAACGCCGGAGTGACCGCCGTCCTCGACGAGCAGCGCTTCGCCACCGCCCGGCAGTGCACCGAGCACCAGTGGTCGACCGGCTTCCGGTCCGGCGGCTGGTGGCACTAAGCATCGGCAACTGACGCAACGGCCGGGTCCCGCGAGGACCCGGCCGCGCGCCCGTCCTCGTACGATTGCCGCGAGCTATCCGCGGCTGAGAGGACACCACCGTGTACCTGATGATCTCGACCTATCGCGCCCCGCTCGAGCAGGTCGACGAGGCCCGGACCGCACACCTCGCCTTCGTCGACGAGCTGCAGCGGGCCGGCGTACTGGTCTCCGCCGGCCGCCAGGACCCGCCGGTCGGTGGCATCCTGCTGCTGGACGTCGAGTCCGAGGCCCGGGCGCATGAGCTGCTGGCCGACGACCCCTACGTCCGCCAGGGCCTGGCCGACTACGCCGCGACCGGCTGGCAGCCCACCCGCGGCGTCCTCGCCGACTGGAAAAGCCCGACCGCCTGACGCAAGCCGGCTGGCAGAGGCCTAACTGACGCCGATCTCGCCGAGGGCGCGCAGCGCGTTGCCCTCGGCGATCTCCCGCATGAACTCCGCATGCGGAAAGTCGCCCTCGATGAGCTGCAGCGGCCCGGCCACCAGCGACAAGTAGTGCACAAGCCGATAAAGCGCCAGCCGCGCCGCATCCAGCTCCACCGTGCGCAACGCCGGGTAGAGCGGACCGAAACGCAGCTCCAGGAACGCGTGCTCCCACTCCACGTCGAAGAACATCGTCGCCTCGATGTCGATCAGTACCGGCTCCCCGCCGGGGCCGATCAGGACGTGGTCGGGGCCCAGTTCGCCGTGGATCAGGCCGTACCCGGATCGGGGTCGCACGGCCGCGAGCCGCGTATGCAGCTCTTCCTCCAGCCGGCCGCGCACCGCCGCGATCCGCGGGTCCCGGGCCGCCGCCTCGACCAACGAGTTGAGGCCGCGTTGCCAGGCGAAGCCGGCCGGGGTCTCTCCGGGGAAGCCGAAGGTCGGCGCCTGATGGCTGTGCATCGTCCGGAGCATCTCGGCCAACCGACCGAGGGCCTCGCGCCCGGCAGCCGGGTCGCGCTCCAGGAGCGCCTCCAGCGTCCCGCCGCGGACGTCCTCGACCAGCGCGCGGTCCGGACCCATCAGCACGATTTCCGGTACGCGCACCCCGAGGTCCCGCAGCAGCTTGTGGCACCGGGCAAACCCGTCACGCCCCGCATCGGCCTGGAACGGTCCGATGTCCAGCCCGGTCTGCGCGGGCCAGAAGTTCTCCTCCGCCGCCCAGCGGTACAGCAGCACGGTCGACCCGTCGTCGAGGGTGAGCCGGTAAACGCCTTTGGTCGTGCCGCCGGCGAGGCGGGACAACTCTCGGAGCCGGCGGTCGGTGCCGTAGGTGTCGCGTACGAGATCTTGCAGGTCTGCCGGGGTTACGAAAGCGCGCACCCGGTCATTGTGGGAGACCGGGTTACGCGCGGTGCGAGCGGAGCCGGCCGACCTCGCCCACGATCGTGTTGATCAGCAGGGTGTTGAGCAGGACGCCGGCTGCCACGCTGAGCCACAGCATGGCGATGGCCAGCCAGCCGTCGCCGAGCAGGAAGACCGGCGCGAAGATGATCGAGACCGGCGCGGTGAGGCCGATCAGGTAGACCGCGGCCGATGACGGCTCGTGGTTGCCGGTGGCGAGGTTTCCGCCGAGCAGGATGACCGAAGTGGCCGCGACGGCGAACAGGTAGACGCGGGTGGTCCAGGTGCCGAGGAAGAAATTGGTCATGCGGTCCATCGTGGTGAGGCCGCCGGTCGATCTGCTTCTTCGCGCAACACACGCGAGGCCGGTACTCAGCTCAGATCCGCGCCGGTGAGCAGCCCTCGGATGTTCAGCTCGGCGGCGACCGCCGGGTCGCACTCGTCGACGATGACCGCCGTACCGGTGATCGTCGCGCCCAGCGCCGCGATCAGGTCCTGCAGACCCCGGGCCTGGGCGCCGGTCACCGCCCAGTCGTCGACCACCAGCACCCGGTCGGCCGGGCCGATCAATCGGGTACGCACGCCGAGCTGCTGGCCGGCGCCGCGGTGATCGGCCGGCACCCGCGCCCACGTCATCGGCTCGGCGATCGGCAGCCGCGCCCCCGCCCGGTACGCCTCCACGAAGCCCACCCTCAGTGCACGGGCCACCAGCGGGCCGACGAGGAAGCCGGTCACCTCCGGCGAGACCACCACCGTGGGCGTGGCGTCCGGAAATAGTCCGGCCAGTCCCGGACCGAGCTCGTCGAGCACCAGCGGGTCCCGCCACCAGCCGGAGCGGTCGCTGACGAGCAGATCGGTGCCCGGACCGGGGTCGGTCCAACGGAATCCGGCGCGAAGCCGGTCACGCAGGTCGGATGCCACAGCGCCATGGTGTCACCGCGGGCGCGGTACCCCGGCGCCGAGTGGGCAGAACCCGCTCAGACTAGGGGTCAAGTTGATGCAGCCGCCCACGTGCATCAGGCATGCTGTTCGGCGTACCCATGCCGATTCTCCCGGCGGGCCGCCGCCCGCTCAGCCCAGCATCCCGCGCCGGCCTCGGCGCGGCCCTCGTGCTGCTCGTTGTCGTGTCGGGCGTGGAGATCGCGGACGGCCCGCAGGCCAACTTCGTCGGGCTCTACGCCGCCGTGCCGTTCCTGGCCGCCGTGTTCGCCTACTGGCAGACCGTGCTCGCCGTCGGCGCGATCGCGACGATCGTCGGGATGGTCTTCGCCGGCACCGACGGGCGCTTCGACACCGTCGGGATGGTCAACGTGGTCGGCATCACACTGGCCACCGGGATCGCCGCCGCGGTCGCGACCATCCGGCAGCGCAAGGACAACCGGATCGCCGAGTTGCTGCGCTTGGCGGCGGTCGCCCAGCAGGCGGTGCTGCGCCCGCTCGGCCCGCAGGTCGGCAACCTCGCGGTGGCGGGCCGCTACATCTCGGCGTCGGCCGCGGCGGACATCGGCGGAGACCTCTACGAGGCCCTGGACACCCCGTACGGCGTACGGATCATCATCGGCGATGTGCGGGGCAAGGGCCTGGACGCGGTACGGCTGGCCAGCATCGTGCTGGGCTCGTACCGGCACGTGGCGTTCGAGCGGGCCGACCTGCGGTCCATCGTCACGGACCTGGACCGGGCGGTGGCCCGTAGCGTGGGCGACGAGGACTTCGTGACCGCCGCGCTGGTCGAGGAGCGGGGTGGCACGCTGACCATCGTCAACTGTGGACACCCGGCCCCGCTGCTGCTGCGGCGTGGGCAGGTCATCGCGCTCGATCCGCCGGCGCCGGCGCCGCCCCTGGGGTTCATGCCGGTGGCCCGGCCCCGGGTGGAGCGGCTGGAGCCGGGGGACCGGCTGCTGCTGTTCACCGACGGCCTGGGCGAGGCGCGCCGGGACGGCGAGTTCTTCCCGACCGCGGACCGGGCGTGGCGGCTGCTGGGCCACGGCACGGTCGGGGACGGCCTGGCGTCGCTCGAGACCGCCCTGGTCGACTGGGTGCACGGCCAGCTGGAGGACGACATCGCCCTGGTGCTGCTGGAGTACACGGGCCCGGACGGCAGTGCGTCCGTGGCCATGCCGAGCTGGGAGGTCGGCGCCGCGGGAAGCTAGTCCTCGGTCTGGTCCGGCACGGCCGGCGCGGTCTCAGGCGTCTGCGCCTCGGCTGCCGGCACAGCTACCACGGCAACCGCGGCGCGTGCGGCGATCGTCTCCGGCTGACGGTGCCGCCCCACATAGTGGCGCGGCTGGTCTGCCTGGCGGGGCTCCGGAATCAGACTCTTGATCGTGGCGAACATGCTGACCTCCCCGGGTCGGGCGTACGGTGCGTCGCGTACATCCGGAGCAACGACGGGCTGGGCCCGTCGATACGTCCCGGCGGCGCGGCGACTTGCAAATGACCGAACGGTTGCCCCGGTTGCCACCTGATCGGAGACGTTTGACCCCCAACCCGACGGACAGCAAATGATCGAAGCGGACTTGTCGGGCCCTACCCATGGGTAATACAGTGTTGGTTACTGACGGGTAACTCGCGTCCGGAGAGCGGGGCCAAGAACACATGAGTCACTACAAGAGCAACCTGCGCGACCTCGAGTTCAACCTCTTCGAGGTCTTCGGGGCGGATCGTGCTTTCGGCCAGGCGCCGTTCGACGGCATCGACGCCGAGACCGCACGCGACGTGCTCGCGGAGGTCAACCGCCTTGCTCGCGAGGACCTCGCGGCCAGCTACATCGAGGCCGACCGCAACCCGCCGCGTTTCGACCCGGCGACGAACACCGCGGATCTGCCCGAGGCCTTCAAGAAGTCGTACGCCGCGTTCATGGCGTCCGAGTTCTGGCGCCTCGACCTGCCCGAGGCGCTGGGTGGCACCCTCGCCCCGCGCGCGCTGTGGTGGGCGATCGCCGAGCAGATCCTGGGCTCCAACGCCCCGGTCTGGATGTACTCGTCCGGTCCCTCCTTCGCGCACGTCGTGCACGTCGAGGGCACCGAGGAGCAGAAGAAGTGGGCGAAGCTCTTCGTCGACAAGCAGTGGGGCTCGACGATGGTGCTCACCGAGCCCGACGCCGGCTCCGACGTCGGCGCCGGCCGCACCCGGGCCATCCCGCAGCCCGACGGCTCGTGGCACATCGAGGGCGTCAAGCGCTTCATCACCTCGGGTGAGCACGACCTGAGCGACAACATCATCCACTACGTGCTGGCCCGCCCGGTCGGCGTCGAGGGCGCCGGCGGCCCGGGCACCAAGGGCCTGTCGCTGTTCATCGTGCCGAAGTTCCACTTCGACCCCGAGACCGGCGAGCTGGGCGAGCGCAACGGCGTCTACGCCACCAACGTCGAGCACAAGATGGGCCTGAAGGTCTCCAACACCTGCGAGATGACCTTCGGCGAGGGCGCGCCCGCCCAGGGCTGGCTGCTCGGCGACGTGCACCAGGGCATCCGGCAGATGTTCATGATCATCGAGTACGCCCGGATGATGGTCGGCACCAAGGCGATCGCCACCCTCTCCACCGGTTACCTGAACGCGCTGGAGTACGCCAAGAACCGCGTCCAGGGCGCCGACCTGGTGCAGAACACCAACAAGGCCGCCCCGCGCGTCACGATCACCCACCACCCGGACGTACGCCGCTCGCTGATGCTGCAGAAGGCGTACGCGGAGGGCCTGCGCTCGCTGGTCATCTACACGGCCACCTGGCAGGACAAGGTCTACATCGCGCAGGCCGCCGGGGACAAGGAAGGCGCCGAGCTGGCCGAGCGGATCAACGATCTGCTGCTCCCGCTGGTCAAGGGCGTCGGCTCGGAGCGGGCTTACGAGCTGCTCGGCCACGAGTCGCTGCAGACCTTCGGCGGCTCCGGCTTCCTGCAGGACTACCCGCTGGAGCAGTACGTCCGCGACGCCAAGATCGACACCCTGTACGAGGGCACCACGGCGATCCAGAGCCTGGACCTGATCTTCCGCAAGATCGTCAAGGACCAGGGTCAGGCCCTCGCCGCGCTCGCCACCGAAATGCAGGAGTTCATCGAGAGCGAGGCCGGCAACGGCCAGCTCAAGGTCGAGCGCGCGTCGCTCGGCAAGGCGCTCGGCGAGCTGCAGGCCATCCTCGGCATCCAGATGGGCTGGCTGCAGGCGGTGCAGGGCGGCGACACCCGCGAGCTGTACAAGGTCGGTCTCACGTCCCGCCGGGTGCTGCTCGCCCTGGGTGACGTGGTCGTCTCGTGGCTGCTGCTGCGCGGCGCCGAGGCTTCCCTCAAGGCGCTGGGCGCCGAGGTGAGCCCGGCCGACAAGACCTTCTACGAGGGCAAGATCGCCGCGGCCCGGTTCTTCGCCCGCGAGGTGCTGCCCCGCATCGGCTCGGACCGCCGGATCATCGAGAACACCACCCTCGACGTGATGGACCTGCCCGAAGAGGCGTTCTGATCCTCACGCTCTCCTGAGATGACGGAAGCCGGCGGACAATGACGTCCGCCGGCTTCCGGCTATCCGCGGGCGGTGTGCTCGCCGATCAGGGGCATCGTGAACGGCTCGGTCTGCGACCAGAGCCCCTCGGCCCGGTGCACGGCCAGCCCGGCGGTTCGCATCGCGGTCAGCTGCGCCTCCCCGTCGTACGGGCGCAGCAGGATCGACACATCGGACATCGTGGGGTTGTGCCCGATGACCAGCACTGTGCGTACGGCGTCGGGCACGGCCCGGAGCAGATCGATGACCTCCGTGCGGCCGCCGTCGTAGAGCCGCTGCTCGTAGTGCACCTCGGGACTGGGCGACTCGGGATCGGCCTGCGCGAGCGCCACCGAAACGCCCTGCCAGGTCTGCCTCGTCCGGCGCGCCGACGAGCACAGCACCAGGTCCGGACGCAGCCGTTTGTCGGCCAGCCAAGCGCCGGCCGCGTCGGCATCGGCGTCGCCCTTCTCGGTGAGCCGGCGGTCGAAATCGGGCAGCTCACCGGGGGTCTCGGCCTTGGCGTGCCGCAGCAGGACCAACGTCCGCACAGTCATGTGTCCAGCTTGCCTGATTGAGGAATCCGCTGCCTGGGTAGACACCCCCATCGACGTATTGCCGCGGCTCGGTGCGGCAGCCACGAGCCATGGGAGGCCATTTATGGGCATCGGCGGAAGTATTTTCCTACTCGCGCTGGGAGCGATCCTGGCGTTCGCTGTCAACGCGGACATCAGCGGTCTGGACATCAACGTCGTCGGCTACGTACTCATGCTGGCGGGCCTCATCGGCCTGGCCATCACGCTCTGGTACTGGAACAGCCGCCGCCGTCCCGCCGCCGCCGTGCAGCAGCGGCCGGTCGTCACCAACGACCCGGCCTACCGTGACGGTGAGGTCGTGCAGGAGTACCGCGAGACCACCCGTCGCGAGCCCCCGCCCCCGCCGCCGTACGGCGCCTGACAGCAGGCGACAGGGAGTGCCACCGCGCCGGTGGCACTCCCTTCGTCGTACCCGGAGGCTGGATCAGGCCAGCTGCGCGCGGACCCCGTCGGCCAGCGGGGTGGCCGGGCGGCCGAGCAGGTAGGCCAGGTCCTCGGTGCCGGTGTAGAGCGCACCGGAGGCGGCGTGGTGGTCCGAGTCGGCCAGGACGGCGGCGAAGCCCTCCGGCAGTCCGACGCCGACCAGGAACTCGACGTACTTGTCCTGCGGCAGGTTGGTGTACGTGACCTCGCGGCCGGACTGGCGGGAGACCTCGGCGGCGAGCTCGGCCAGCGTGACGCCTTCGCCGCCCAGCTCGTACACCTGCTTGTCGTGCTTGTCCGCGAGCACCGCCGCGGCCGCCGCCTCGGCCAGATCCGCCCGGGTGGCCAGGCTGAGCTTGCCGTCGCCGGCGGCACCGACCAGGCCGTGCTCGAGAGCACCGCGCAGGTCGTAGTTCTCCAGGTACCAGCCGTTGCGCAGGATCACCGACGGGATGCCGGCCGCGGCGAGGGCCTGCTCGGTGGCGAGGTGCTCGGTGGCCAGGATCATGCCGGACGAGTCGGCGTGCGGCGCGCTGGTGTAGACGATCAGGCCGATGCCGGCGTCCTTGGCCGCGTCGACCACGTTCTGGTGCTGCGGGATGCGCTTGCCGGGCTCGCTGGCCGAGACGAAGAGCAGCTTGTCGGCGCCCGCGAAGACCTTGCGCAGGGACTCCGGCTCGTCGTACGAGGCGTACTGGACGCGTACGCCACGGTCGGCGAGGTCCTGGATCTTCTCGGTGCTGCGGCCGATCGCCACGATCTGGTCGGCGGGCACACCGCGCGAGAGCAGGGACTCGACGGCGTGGCGGCCGAAATGCCCGGTGGCGCCGGTGACGACGATGGTCATGCGAACTCCTCAACAAGCGTTTCCGACGGCCGGTCGACCGTCCCCTGGCACAACTGCGCAGCTCGAGGCTTACTTCCCATGAGATAGAGAGCACCTTGAAGTGCAGTACACACCTGAGGGATAGTTCCCTGGTGGAAGCCGACGTGTACGCCAAGAACTGCCCCAGCCGTCAGCTGCTGGACCGCATCGGTGACGCCTGGAGCGTGCTGATCGTCGCATCGCTGGCCGACGGCGCGATGCGCTACACCGAACTCAGTCACCGCATCTCCGGCATCAGCCCCAAGATGCTGACCCAGACCCTGCGCGCCCTGGAACGCGACGGCCTGGTCACCCGCACGGTCTACCCCGTCGTCCCGCCGCGCGTCGACTACGCCCTGACCTCCCTCGGGCGCAGCCTGCTGAGCCTGGTCGACGCGCTGCAAGAATGGGCGGAGAAGCACATCGCGGACGTGATCGAGGCCCGTCACGCCTACGACGCGCGGGACTGAAGCCACTCCAGCGCCGCTTTCGCGGAGGTCAGGATCGAGATGTGCCCGTCCTCCGGACGCAGCCACAGCTCGGCGGTGGGACAGTGCCCGGCGAGCCAGACGCCGTGCGAGCTCGGCACCATCAGATCCGCGCCGCCGTGCACGACCAGCAGCGGAGCGGTGATGGTGGCCGGGTCGAAGCCCCACGGCGCGACGTAGGCCAGATCGTCGTCGATCAGCGCGGCCGGGCCGGCGGCCAGCGCCGGGTGCACCACGTCCAGGATCCAGGACCACTCGCCGGCGAACATGGCCTGGTCACGATCGGTGAAGCCGGGCTCGGCGTCGGTGACCGTGGCCTCGTGGTGCTCTTTGGCGGCCCGGCCCTGGGCCGCCGCGCGCAGGGAGGCGAGGCTGGAGGGGGCCATCCCGGCGAACCAGTCCAACCCCTCGGCGCCGTAGGGAGCCAGCCCGGAGAGGGTCGCCACTGCGGTCACCCGGTCCGGCAGCAGGGCGGCGCAGGCCAGGGCGTGCGGGCCACCACCGGAATGACTCATGGCGGCGAAGCGGTCGAGGCCGAGTTCGTCCGCGACGGCCGCGACATCCCCGGCGGCCGACGCGATGTCCCGGCCCGGGCGCGGGGTGGAGCCGCCGTAACCGGGCCGGTCGTACGCGAGCCAGCGGATCCCGTCGCGCATCAGCGGTACGGGCGGCGCGCCGAGATTCGGGGTGCCGTGGAACCAGAAGACCGGCGTGCCGTCCCCGCCCGTGTCGTACGCGTGCAGGGTGCGGCCGTCGCCGAGCTCGAGGTCGAACTCCATGGGGTCCCTACGCGTAGAGCGCGAAGTAGATCGCGATGTGGTGGCAGAGGGCGGCCAGCAGCGTGCAGGCGTGGAAGAACTCGTGGTGGCCGAAGACGTCCGGCCACGGGTTCGGGCGGCGCATGGCGTAGAAGACCGCGCCGGCGCTGTAGATGACCCCACCGGCCGCCAGCAGCACCAGGTCGGCCACGCCGCCGTTGTGCAGGATGTCCGGCAGGATGGCCACCGCGCCCCAGCCCAGCGCCAGGTACAGCGGCGCGCCCACCCAGCGGGGCAGGTGCGGCCAGATGCTCTTGAGGGCCACGCCACCGACGGCGCCGGTCCAGATCAGCGTGAGCAGCAGGGTCGCCTTGTCGCGCTCCAGCAGCAGGACGCAGAACGGCGTGTAGGTGCCCGCGATGAAGATGAAGATCATCGAGTGGTCCAGGCGCCGCATGATCTGATAGCCGCGCTCACCCCACTGGCGGCGGTGGTAGAGCGCGCTGATGCCGAAGAGACCGCACACCGTGATGCTGTAGATCAGGGTGCTCACGAAGGGTGCGATGCCGGGACGGGTCGCGGCGATCGAACAGAGCACAACGCCGCAGATCAACGCGACGAAGAACGCGTACTGGTGCAGCCGGCCGCGCAAACGCGGCTTGCCGATGTCGGCAGGCTTCATCTGGAACGGGGCTTCGGTCGTCACGGCTCCAGGCTACGGCACCGTAGGTTACTGGCGGGTAGTGAAGCGGCTCACCTCAGCTGTCGAGGCCGCGAAGGATCAGCGGCAGCCGGGCCGCCGCACCCGGCTCCACCAGCACCGGGACACCCCAGTCCTGCCTGGTGAGGTGACACGCGGCGTGCTCCACGTCCGCGTCACAGGTGGCGGCCTGGGCCACCACCTGCAAGATCCCCTTGGGGACGGCCGGGTTGAGCACCAGCCGGCGGGACAGGTCGGTGGACGTGCCCTCGCCCTCCAGCAGCAACTCCGGCGGCGAGGCGGAGACCACCAGGCGGGTCGACGGGCCGAACGACGTGTCCAGCTTCTGCCCCGGGGCCGGGGTGAAGACCACATCCAAGGTCACCTCGCCCGGCGCCAGCGACGACGGCGGGCGCTCGGTGCGGTGTCGCTCGCCGGCGACCGTACGGACCGCGCCCGGCGCGAGCCGCACCAGGCGGTGGGCGCCGGACTCGACCACGAACACCGCACCGGTCCGGGTGAGCAGGACGTCGCTCGGCTCGCTCAGACCCGAATCCACCGTGGACACCTCGCCGGTGGCCGGATCGAAACGCCGGACGGCGCCGTTGTAGGTGTCGGCGATCAGCACCGAGCCGTCCGGCAACCCGCACACGCCCAGCGGATGCTGCAGCAACGCCTCGGCGGCCGGCCCGTCCACGTGGCCGAAGTCGAACAGGCCCTGCCCGACCGCGGTGTGCAGCTCACCGGCCTCGACCCAGCGCAGCGCCGACGTCTCGCTGTCGGCGATCCAGAGCCGGTCACCGGCCGCGGACAGGCCCGAGGGCTGCGCCATCCACACGTCGGGGAGCTTGCCGTCGCGCAGGGCTTCGACGGTGGTGCCCGCGTACACGCCGGAGCCGCCGGTGGCCGGGTCGAACCACCAGAGCTGGTGGATGCCGGCCATCGCGACGATCACCTGACCCTCGAACCACGCCACGTCCCAGGGCGAGGAGAGCGCCACACCGTCGTCGGCCGCGGACCGCCACGGCCGGCCGGTGCCGGCAACAGTGATGACCTCGCCGGTCTCCAGCCGCAGGCCGCGCAGCAGATGGTTGACCGTGTCGGCGACGACCACGTCGTAGTCGGCGGTGCCCGCGGGGAGCAGGCAGAGGCCCTGAGGCTCGGAGAAGCTCGCGACCTCGGCCGGGCCGTCGGTGCGGCCACGCTCACCCGTGCCGAACCGGCGCACCAGCGACTCGCCGTCAGCGGTCAGCTCGACCAGCGAGTGGCGGGCCGAGTCGGAGACGAGCAGGTTGCCGTTCGGCAGCTCGACGGCCTTGCCGGGGAAACGCAACAGGGTGTCGGCGGCGGCCGGCGGCACGTACGGGCCGTCGCCGCGGTGCAGCGTGCCCTTCGCCTCGTGAGTGGCGATGAGCTCGTCCAGCAGGCGCGTCAGGCCCTCGGCGTGACCCTCGCCGGCCATCGAGGCGACGACGTAACCCTCGGGGTCGATCACCGAGAGGGTGGGCCAGGCCTTGGCGGCGTACTGCTGCCACATGTGCATGTCGGCGTCGTCCAGGACGGGGTGGTGCACGCCGTACCGTTCGACGGCCGCGGCCAGGGCGGCCGGGTCCCGCTCGTGCTCGAACTTCGGCGAGTGCACGCCGATGATGACGAGGACGTCGCCGTACTTCTCCTCGAGGGGGCGCAGCTCGTCCAGGACGTGCAGGCAGTTGATGCAGCAGAACGTCCAGAAATCGAGGATCGCCACCTTGCCGCGCAGGTCGGCCAGGGTCAGAGAACGGCCACCGGTGTTCAGCCAGCCCCGGCCCCGCAGCTCGGGGGCCCGTACGCGCGCGGTCATGAACCCATCGTGCCCGACGCGCGGGCCACCCCAGGTCCGGGGTGGTCGCGCTTCGCGCACGTCACATCATCAGGGCCGTGGTTTGAGGCAGAGCACCTGACTGCGGCCGTTGTCGGTCGGGTTGACCACGTACGGCTGGTTCGGGTCCGGGCACTGCTCCTTGGTGTCGACGATCGCCGTCACCTCGAACGACCCGGCATCGCTGCAGTTGGCAGTGACCGCCTCGTTGCCGTTGCGCTTGACGCAGTCACCGGCACTCACCGAGAAGCCGGCGTTGCCCCCGTCATGCGAACCGCGGGCGATCAGCCAGGTCACGCCCAGCGTCAGACCGACGATCAGGCCGGCGCCGAGAATGACACCGAGAATCACCGGCAGCATCCGGACGTGCGGCGTCTCCGGCTTGGCCACCTCGGTCGGCACGATCTCCGGCGCATCCGCCTTGAACGAGTCGAACCGGCCCTGGTCAGCGTCCCCTTCGGGCCGTCCGGGCCAGGAAGCGGTCTGCTCCGGGCCGGGCGGCGTCACCGTGGCCCGGCTGGCCGGCCCCGGGAAGACACCACCCATCCGCGGGCGGTCCCCGAACGGCTGGGTGGCGTCC
>NZ_JBEZGQ010000009.1:0-34549 GCF_040650095.1 Actinoplanes sp. NPDC048791
CGGCGGGCCAGGCGGGCGCGGCCATCGCCGCGGCGGCCGCTGCAGCCGGCCCAACGTGCGACCGGCCCTGCTGGCGCTGCTGCTCGAACGGCCCATGCACGGCTACGAGATGATCCAGGAGCTGGAGAGCCGCACCGGCGGCATCTGGCGCCCGAGCCCCGGCTCGGTCTACCCGACCCTGCAGCTGCTGGAGGACGAAGGCCTCATCGAGGCCGAGGCAGCCGGCGGCCGCAAGCGCTTCACCCTGACGGACGCGGGCCGCGAAGAGGCCACCGTCGCGGCGGAGAACCCGCCGTGGGCCCAGTTCAGCAACGACACCATGTCGCAGGTCCAGGACTTCCGCGACGCGGCGGTCGGCATCATGGACGCGCTGCGCCAGGTGGGCTTCAACGGCACCCAGGAACAGCGCGACAAGGCCCTCGAGGTCCTGAACGAAACCAAGCGCAAGCTCTACGCGATCCTCGCCGACGAGTGACCAACCGGGGGCGCATCCCTGCTTTCTGGGGATGCGCCCTTTCATTCAGCTACGGCGGGCAACAGTCCACAACCGCAACACCGTCGTCCACCCGCACACAGGCGAGCCAGGCGAATCTCCGGCTGATCACCCGCCGCCGGGCTGAGAGCGGTGGTCACCCGGCCGGCCGGCTGCCGCCCTGTTTTTCGGCGCGGTAGAAGGCGTAGGCGCCGAAGCGGGCTTTGTCCCGGCCGTTCTCGGCGACGCCCGTCAGGCCTGCCTCCTCCATCGCGGCCAGCACGCGTTCCGGGACACTGGCCGCCACCAGTGGATGACGGTGCATTCTGCCGGTGCCTGACGGCGTGGCGTCGATGTCGATCACGTGGAACTCGCCGCCCGGGCGCAGGACGCGCCGGACCTCACCCAGAGCCCGCCCGCGTTCCTCCTCGTCGAGGTGGTGCAGCATGAACGAGGACAGGACGCGGTCGAAGCCGGCGTCAGGCAGGGGCAGGTTGCCGGCGAACGCCTGCTCGTACCGGATCGGCAGTTTGCGGCGGGCTGCCTTGCGCCGGGCCCGGCGCAGGGCGGCCGGGTCCGGGTCGATGCCCACGGCCTCGACGTCCGGCGCCCGCCGCCCCAGGGCCGTCAGCAGGTTGCCCGTGCCGCAGCCGATCTCCAGCACCCGCTGACCGGGCCGGAGGTCCGCGCGGTCGAGCAGCTGTCCGTGGATGCGGCCGATCCGGGCCAGCCGGGTGAACGGGTCGTAGAGGGGCAACAGCCAGTGTCTGCCCATGGCGGGCAGGTAATGCTGGTCGGTCATGTCGCGCTCCTGTCGAGTCCGACGAAGTTAGGTCGTACTCTCAGCTTCATGCGGGCCGAGGACAGCAACAACGGGCGATCCGTGGCCGGGATGCGACGATCTTCGGTTCCCACCCGGGGCCGGGCCCGGCAGGTCGGGGCGACCGGTCAGGGTGTCCCGGTCATCGCCTTCGGCCACGTTCCGGGCGCCGCCCCGATCGCGATCACCCGCCTCCCCGAGAATCCGGCGGCCGGCAACCCACCCGCGGGTGCGCACACCCACGACTTCCTGGTGCTCTTCTACGCGCACCGGGCCGCCGGGACGATCGTGCTCGACGAACGGGAGTGGCCGGTAACCGACGGCGACCTGTTCTTCGTCGCTCCCGGGCAGGTTGTCGCCTTCACCGGCCCGCACGCGGAGGTCGCCACCGACGGCTGGGTGGTCTGGTTTCCCGCCGACGTGATCCGTCCCGGTACGCCCGGCGCCTACTCATCGTGGCGGTCGCACCCACTGCTGTTCCCGTTCGCCCGCGGGATCGACCGCGCGCAGCGCCTCAAGGTCGCCGCCGCCGACCGGGACGGCTGGATGTCCCGTTTCGCCGTGCTGGAAACCGAGCTGCGGGCGAGGCGCGACGGCTACCAGGAAGCCGCGCTGGCTCACCTGACGTTGATGCTGGTGGCCGCGTCCCGGTTGTCCACCGACGTCGCCGGCCAGCTCCGCTCGTCCGACGAGCCCCTGCTCGCGGCCGTCTTCGAGGTCATCGAGCGGCGTTTCCACGAGCCCATCTCGCTGACCGATGTCGCCGCCGAGCTGGCCCTGACCACCGGCCACCTCACCACGGTGGTACGCCGCAAGACCGGCCGTACGGTGCAGCAGTGGATCGCACAGCGGCGGATGCAGCAGGCCCGCGTGTTGCTGGGCGGGACCGATCTGACGGTGGCGGCGATCAGCCACCGGGTCGGGTATCCCGATGTCAGTTACTTCATCAAGCGGTTCCGCGCCGAGCACCAGGTGACGCCGGCGCAGTGGCGGCACGCCGACCGGCCCGGCCCACAGTGAGGCGGGCCGGGCCGGTCGACGGAATGCTCAGTGGACGGTGACGGTCGGGCCGGGCAGCAGCTCGCGGAGCTCGTCCGGGAGCTCGGCGCCCATCTGGTCGGCCAGCCGCAGGGCCTCCTCGACCAGCGTCTCCACGATGATCGATTCCGGGACCGTCTTGATGACCTGGCCCCGGACGAAGATCTGGCCCTTGCCGTTGCCCGACGCCACCCCGAGGTCGGCCTCGCGGGCCTCGCCCGGGCCGTTCACGACGCAGCCCATGACCGCCACCCGCAGCGGCACCGGGAAGCCCTCGAGCGCCGCGGTCACCTGCTCGGCCAGCGTGTAGACGTCCACCTGCGCCCGGCCGCAGGACGGGCAGGAGACGATCTCCAGGCCGCGTTCGCGCAGGCCCAGCGCCTCCAGGATGCCCTGGCCGACCTTGATCTCCTCGACCGGCGGGGCCGACAGCGACACCCGGATGGTGTCGCCGATGCCCTCGGCCAGCAGCGCGCCGAACGCCACGGCGCTCTTGATCGTGCCCTGGAACGCCGGGCCGGCCTCGGTGACGCCGAGGTGCAGCGGGTAGTCGCACTGCTCCGCGAGCTGGCGGTACGCGCGGATCATCACCACCGGGTCGTTGTGCTTGACCGAGATCTTGATGTCGCGGAAGCCGTGCTCCTCGAACAGCGAGCATTCCCACAGCGCCGACTCGACCAGCGCCTCGGCGGTGGCCTTGCCGTACTTCTGCATGATCCGCTTGTCCAGCGAGCCCGCGTTCACGCCGATCCGGATCGGCACCCGGGCGTCGCCCGCGGCCTTGGCGATCTCCTTGACCTTGTCGTCGAACTGGCGGATGTTGCCGGGGTTGACCCGGACCGCCGCGCAGCCGGCGTCGATCGCCGCGAAGACGTACCGCGGCTGGAAGTGGATGTCGGCGATGACCGGGATCTGCGACTTCTTGGCGATGGCGGGCAGCGCCTCGACGTCGTCCTGCGACGGCACGGCGACCCGGACGATCTGGCAGCCCGAGGCGGTGAGCTCGGCGATCTGCTGCAGGGTCGCGTTGATGTCGGCGGTCAGCGTGGTCGTCATCGACTGCACGCTCACCGGCGCACCCCCGCCGACCGGCACGTTGCCGACCATGATCTGGCGGCTCTGCCGGCGGGGGGCCAGCGGCGGCGGCGGTACGGCCGGCATACCGAGACTGACAGCGGTCATGTGCGCACTCTCACTTAGAGAAGATGGTAATCGGGTTGATCACGTCGGCCGTGGCGGTGAGCAGCGTGAACGCCCCACCGATCAGGATGACGGCATAGGTCAGCGGCATCAGCTTGAAGTAGTCGACGCGGCCGGGGTCGGGCTTGTGCAGCTTGCCGTAGACCCACGAGCGGGCCCGCTCGTACCAGGCGATGGCGATGTGGCCACCGTCCAGGGGCAGCAGCGGCAGCAGGTTGAAGATGCCGATGAAGACGTTCAGCGAGATGAAGATCAGCAGGAAGATCTCGGGCACGCCGCGCTCGATCGCCTCGCCGCCCAGCCGGCTGGCGCCGATGACGCTGATCGGGGTGTTCGGGTCCCGTTCGTCGCCGGTGATCGAGTTCCACAGCGCCGGGATCTTCTCCGGGATCCGCTTCATCGCCACGAACGAGCCCTCGACCAGGCTCCAGTCGTAGCGCAGGCTGGCCGGGACGGCGTCGAGCGGGCCGTAGGTGATCGTGCCGGGGATGTTGATGCTCTGGCCGATGCCGACCACCGAGACCTCGGTGACCTTGCCCTCCGGGTCGTCCAGCGGCGGGCGCTGCGCGGCAATCATGGTGACCGTGGCCGTGCCGGGCTGGCCGTCGCGGGTGTATTCGAAGACCGTGGGACCGGGCTTGCTGCCGCGGATGGCGTCGGTGAGCTGGCCGTAGCTGGTGATCGGCGTGTTGCCGACCTTGGTGATGACGTCGCCGGTCTTGAGCCCCGCGGCGGCGGCCGGGCCGGCGACATCGGTGCCGGCACCGACCTTGCACTCGTTCTGACTGAGCACGATCGGCACGCAGTCGGCCACCGTGATCTGGGCCGGCAGGGCGACCTGCTGCTGGACGGTCTGCGGCACGTCGGGGTTGGGCAGGCCGACGAAGACGGCGGCACACCAGGCGGCGACGATCGCGAGGGCGAAGTGGGTGAGGGAGCCGGCCGACATGACGACCGTGCGCTTCCACACCGGGAAGCGCCACATGGCCCGCGGCTGGTCCTGCTCCGAGACGTCGTCGTCCTGCGGCGTCATCCCGACGATCTTGCAGAAGCCGCCGAGCGGGATGGCCTTGAGGCCGTACTCCGTCTCGCCGCGGCGGAACGAGAAGATGGTCGGGCCGAAGCCGACGAAGTACTGGGTGACCTTCATCCCGTAGCGCTTCGCCGTGATCATGTGGCCCAGCTCGTGCAGGCTCACCGAGATCAAGATAGCCAGCGCGAAGGCCGCCGTCCCCAACCAGTACAGCATCAGGCTCCTTCAGCCGCCGTAGCGATCATCCGCTGGGCCTGGGCACGCGCCCAGGCCTCCGCGGTCAGCACGTCCTCGACGGTACCCGGCTCGTCGAAATCGGGTGCCGCCGCGAGCACCGCCTCGAGGGTGTCGACGATGCCCAGAAAAGGTAGCCGACCGGACACGAACGCGGCCACACACTCCTCGTTCGCGGCGTTGAAGATGGCCGGCCGGCACCGGCCCGCCGTACCGGCGGCCTTGGCCAGCCGGACGGCCGGGAACGCCTCGTCGTCCAGCGGGCGCAGCTCCCAGTTGTGCGCCAGCGTCCAGTCGACGGCCGCCGCGGCGCCGGGCACCCGTTCCGGCCAGGCCAGCGCGAGCGCGATCGGCAGCCGCATGTCCGGCGGGCTGGCCTGGGCCAGCGTGGAGCCGTCGCCGAACTCCACCAGCGAGTGCAGCACCGACTGCGGGTGCACCATCACCTCGATGGCGTCGTACGGCACGTCGAACAGCTCGTGCGCCTCGATGACCTCGAGGCCCTTGTTGACCATGGTCGCGGAGTTGATCGTCACCACCGGGCCCATGTCCCACGTCGGGTGCTTGAGCGCTTCTTCGGGTGTGACGTTCGTCAGCTCCGCCCGCCGGCGGTCCCGGAACGCGCCCCCGCTGGCCGTCAGGATCAGCCGCCGGACCTCGGCGGCCGACCCGCCGCGCAGGCACTGGGCCAGCGCCGAGTGCTCCGAGTCGACCGGCACGATCTGCCCCGGCCGCGTCACCGCGGCCTTGACCAGCGGGCCGCCGGCGACGAGTGACTCCTTGTTGGCGAGCGCGAGGGTACGGCCACAGCGCAGCGCGGCCAGCGTAGGCGGCAGCCCGAGACTGCCCACGACCCCGTTGAGCACCACGTCACAGGGCCACTGGGCCAGCTCGGTCATCGCGTCCGGCCCGGCGACGATCTTCGGCAGCTTGAAGTCGCCGGTGGCCCAGCCGCGCTTCTGGGCCTCGGCGTAGAAGGCGAGCTGGAGGTCCTGCACGACGCTGGAACGGGCCACGCCCACCACGTCGACGGCCAGCTCCAGGGCCTGCGCGGCGAGCACCTCGACGTTGCCACCGCCGGCGCCGAGCGCGACCACCCGGAACTTGTCCGGGTTGCGCCGGACGATGTCGATGGCCTGGGTGCCGATGGATCCGGTCGAGCCGAGCAGTACCAACTCACGCATGAGGTTCATCTTCCCCTGCCGGGTCCAGGCGCCGGCGGGTGGATCGTAGCGCCGCACTGGGTATGGGTGAGCCATGAGATCCCGGGTGGCGGACGTGCGCCGAAAACTGTCGGCACCGTTCCGGCTGCTCCGTGGGCGCGACCTCGCCCTGTACTCGGCCGCCGTGACTTTCTACGCCGGGATCGCCGTGGTGCCGGTGGCGCTGCTGGCGATCTGGATCACCGGTCTGATCGCCGGGGCCGACCGGGTCCGCCGGCTCACCGGGCACACGATCGACGCGCTGCCCGATGCCATCGGGGCGCCCCGTGCACTCGCCGCGCTGATCGAGGCCGGTCTGCACCTGACACCGATGCTCGCCGTGGCCAGCCTGCTGCCCGCCACCCTGTACGGCGAGGGCCTGCGCCGCGCCTTCGTGTCCCTGCGCGAGCCGGGCGAGGCCCTGGTCGGCTGGCGCGGCCGGATCCTGTGGCTGCCGCTGCTGGCCGCCTCCCCCGCCCTGCTGCTGGCGCTGTTCCTGGCCCTGCCGGTGACCAGCGGTCTCTGGGTCCGCGGCGGCTGGTACGCGGTCGCCGGCGTGGTCCTGTCCTTCTTCGCCGCCTGGCTGGTCCTGACCCCGGTGGTGATCTGGGTCTACCGCGGGGTGGCCCCGGGCCGGCCGGAGTGGCTGGCCACGACGTTGGTCGGCTCCTTCACCGCGGCCAACCTCTCCGGCTTCCTGCACGGCTTCGTGCTCTTCTGCTCGCTGCCGCTGGACCTGGGGGTGCCGTTCGGCGGCTTCACCGAGATCGGCGGCGTGGTCGCTGTCGGGCTGTGGCTCTACCTCTTCCACGTCATCCTGCTGGCCGGCTTCGCCGCGACGCAGAGCGCCAGCGCCTTCCAGCGGGCTAGACGGGTGCGGGCCGGCGATCCGGCTCCGGCTCAGCCGGCGGGTTCGGCGGAGCCGGGGTCTCGTGGATCCCGTAGCGGCCGTAGAAGCGGCTCAGCGGACCCGGAGCCCACCAGTTCCAGCGGCCCAGCAGTCGCATCGTCGCCGGGACCAGCAGCGCCCGGACCAGTGTCGCGTCCACGATGATGGCCACGATCATGCCGATGCCGATGGTCTTGATGACCGTCACCCCGCCGGTGGCGAAGCCGGCCACCACGGTGATCAGCAGCACCGCGGCGGCCGTGATGATGCCGCCGGTGTGCTGGAGCCCGGAGGCGACGGCTGTGGTGTTGTCGCCGCTCGCGTCCCACTCCTCGCGCACCCGGGAGAGCAGGAACACCTCGTAGTCGGTGGCCAGCCCGAAGAGCACGGCCAGCACCAGGATCATGTTGCTCGGCTCGATGAAGCCGGTGGACTCGAAACGCAGCAGCCCTTCCAGATGGCCCTCCTGGAAGATCCAGACGACCACGCCGAAGGACGCGCCGATCGAGACCAGGTTCATCAGCACCGCCTTGATCGGCAGCAGCACCGAGCCGAAGGCCAGGAAGAGCAGCAGCATCGTGGCCACCGCCATGATCAGGGCCATCCACGGCAGCCCGGCGGCGAGGCTCTCCAGCAGGTCGAGGTCGATCGCGGGCCGGCCACCGACGAGCACCTCGGCGCCGGCGGGCGCGGGCAGCTCCCGGATCCCCGAGACGATCTCGCGGGACTCGGCGCGGGGCAGCTCACCCGGGTAGGTCACGGTGATCAGCGACGAGGCGCCGCGCTCGGCGGTGACGGTGGCGGCGGTCACGTCGGGCAGCGCGGCGATCCGCTCGGCCAGCTCGGTGGCGGGCGCTCCGCTCACCAGTACGGAGATCGGGTCCTCGCCGCCGCCCGGGAAGCCACTGTCGAGCCGTTCGCCGACGACCCGGGCGGAGGTGCCGGGCGGCAGCACGCGCTCGTCGTAGCCGCCGAACTCCTCCCGCAGGAACGGTGCCGCGAAGGCGGTCAGCACGACCAGAACGCCGACGACGTACAGCACCGGGCGGCGCATCACGCTGTGCGCGATGCGGGCCCAGCCGGCGCCCGGGTGGGCGCTGCGCGGCAGCGGGATGCGCAACTTGTCGATGCGGTGGCCGAGCAGGACCAGCGCCGCGGGCAGCACGGTCAGCGCGGCGAGCATCGCGATGAGCACGGCGGCCATGCCGCCGATGGCCAGGCCGCCCAGGAAGGGCTGCGGGAAGATCAGCAAGCTGGACAGCGCCAGCACGATCGTGAGGCCCGAGACCGCGACGGTACGGCCGGCAGTCGCCACAGTCGTCCGGATGGCGGCACCGACGTCCTGCCCGTTCGCCAGCTCCTCGCGGAAGCGGCTCACCACGAACAGCGAATAGTCCACGGCCATGCCCAGCCCGAGCAGCGTGATGACGTTGATCGCGAAGACCGAGATGTCGGTCAGGTAGGTCAGCAGCCGCACCGCCACGAACGCCCCGAGGATCGCGATACCGCCGATGACCAGCGGTGACAGCGCCGCGATCAGCCCTCGGAAGATGACGACGAGCAGGATGAACAGGATCGGCAGCGAGAAGATCTCGGCCCGGGTGATGTCCTCCTTGGTCTGCGTGTTGGCCTGGTCGGTGAAGGCGACCACCCCGCCGACCTGCGTGGTCAGGCCGGGTGCGGCGAAGGCCGGCTCGATCCGGTGGTACGCGTCAGCCTGGCCGTCCTCGTCGGTCGCCCGCAGGTAGACCGCCGCGTAGGTGGATCGCCGGTCGGTGCTGACCAGAGCCGGTGGCGCGTTCTCGTCGGTGTACGCGGCGACCTGGGCCACGTCCGCTTCGGCCCGGATCCTCCCGACCGCCTCGCTCACCGCCGTCCGGAAGGCCGGGTCGGTGACGGTGCCGGTGGGGCTGGACCAGAGCACGAGCAGGTCGGGATCGCGCTGACCGAGCTGCGCGGCGATGCCCGCGGCTGCCCTGTTCGACTGACTGTTCGGGTCGTCGTAACCACCGCCGGTGAGCGACCCGAAGACGCCGGCACCCCAGGTCGCACCCACCACCACCAGCGCGAACGCGGCGGCGATGACCCACCAGCGCAGCCGGACGACCGCCCTGCCCCACCAGCCGAACATGTGTCTGCCTCCCGCCCGGCCCGTTAGAGTCGCTTCAGATCTTGGCCAATTCGGTGAACGCCGTTTACCCTCGCAAACACCGTTCATCCTCGTCAACGGAGCCTCCTATGACGACCACCACGCCAGGCCGCCGCGAACGGCTGCGCGCGGAGACCGTCACCGAGATCAAGCACGCCGCCCGCCGCCTGCTCGTCGCCGGTGGCCCGGCCGCCATCTCGCTGCGCGCCATCGCCCGCGACCTCGGCATGACCGCCCCCGCCCTGTACCGGTACTTCGCCAGCCTTGATGCCCTCATTCTGGCCATCGTCACCGATCTGTTCGAGGACCTCCGCGCCGCGGTCGCCGACGCCGCCCTGGCCCACAGCGACGAGGAGCCACTGGTCCGCGTCGGGCACATGGCCCGGGCCTTCCGCCGCTGGTCCCTCGACCGGCCGGCCGAGTTCGCGCTGATGTTCGGCAGCCCGATCAACGACGCCGGGGCCCGGTTCGGGGAGACGTTCTTCACGGTGCTGGGTGAGCACTACGCCCGGCACCCGTTCGGCGGCGAGGCGCCCGACCTGCCCGACCCGGCGCTACGCGAGCTGTTCAAGCCGTACCTGGACACCTTCGGTGACCGTTTTCCGCTGCCCGTGATCTACCTCTTCGTGGCCGCCTGGACCCGCTTGTACGGCATCGTCGCGATGGAGGTTTTCGGCCACCTCAGGTGGGCCATGACGGACGTGGAGCCACTTTTCGAGGTCGAATTGGCCCGGACCGTCAGCCGATTGGCGCGCTAGGCTCCGCTGCCATGAGCTCTCTGCCCGAACGCGCGGACGTGGTGATCATCGGGGCCGGCCACAACGGCCTGGTCTCCGCCGTGCTGCTGGCCCGCGCCGGACTGGACGTCGTGGTGCTCGAGGCCGCCGACGTGCTCGGCGGGGCCACCCGCACCGAGCGGCCGTTCCCGCGGGTGCCCGGCCTGGGCCAGTCCACCGGCTCGTACCTGCTCGGCCTGATGCCGCCGGAGCTGCTGCGCACGCTCGACTTGGACATCCCGGTGCTGCGCCGCGACCCGCACTACTTCCTGCCCACCCCGGGCGGCCCCGGCTCGCCGTACCTGTTGTTCGGCACTGACCGCGAGGCGACCCGGGCGCAGATGCAGCGGTTCTTCTCGCCCCGCGACGTGGCCGCCGACGAGGCGATGCAGGTGGAGATCGCCGCCCTGCGGGCCGACCTTGCGCCGGCCTGGCTGCGCGAGCCCGGCACGGTCGAGGAGGTCGCCGACCGGCACATCCGCCCCCAGCTGCAGAGCACGTTCATCGACCTGGTCCGCGGCTCGGTGGCCGACTACCTGTCCCGGTTCGGCTTCAAGAGCGAACTGCTGATGAGCATGTACGCGGTGACCGACGGCCTGTCCGGGCTGAACGCCGGCCCCGATGACCCGGGCACCGGCCACAACTTCCTGGTGCACAACATGTGCCGGCTGCCGGGCTCGGACGGCACCTGGATGATCGCGGCGGGCGGGATGGGCACGGTCTCGCGCACGTTCGCCGACGCCGCCCGCGCCGCCGGTGCGTCGATCTTCACGAGCACCCCGGTCACCGAGGTCACGGTCTCCCAGGGCGCCGCCACGGGCGTGGTCCTGGCTGACGGGCGGGCGATCTCGTCCCGGGTGGTGCTGGGCTCCTGTGACCCGTACAGGTTGATGAGCCTGGTCCCGGAGGGCGCGCTGCCCGCCGCCCTGACCGACCGGATGGCGGCGGTCCGCCGCCCCGGCACGACCCTGAAGGTCAACCTCGCGCTCAGCGGGCTGCCGCGCTTCTCCTGCCTGCCCGAGGACGCGGCGTCGCCGTTCGGCTCGACGATCCACCTGCTGCCCGGCTCGGCGGGCCTGGCCGGCCTGGCCGAGACGGACTCGCCGATGGCCGCGCTGCGCGCGATGTGGGCGGACGTGCAGGCCGGCCGGCTGCCGGCGGAACCGACCATCGAGTGGTACCTGCACACGACCGTCGACCCGTCGCTGCAGGACGAGGCGGGCCACCACTCGTCGGCCCTGTTCGTGCAGTCGGTGCCCTACGAGCTGGCGTCGTCCTCGTGGGACGCGGAGCTGCCCGGCTACGTCGAGCGCCTGCTGGCCATCGTCGACCGCTACGCACCGGGCACGTCGGAGCTGGTGGCGGACACGATGCCGCTGACCCCGCCGGGCATCGAGAAGCACTTCGGCATCACCGGCGGGCACATCCACCACGTCGACAACACGGTGGCCTTCGACGAGCGCATGCCGTACGCCACCGGGCTGGACGGCCTCTACGCCGGCTCAGCGGGCGCGCACCCGGCCGGCAGTGTGATCGGCGCCGCCGGTCACAACGCCGCCCGGCGCATCCTCACTGACCTGGGTCGCTGACTGCGGCACCGCCGCCCGGGGCGAGCAGCGGCATGAGCCCGGTCATCTCCAGCACCTTCAGCGGCGTCTGGTGGGCCCGGACGAGATGGAGCTCGCGGCCCGCCTCGCGGGCGGCGTTGAAGACCCGGACCAGGACGTTGATCGCGGACGAGTCCAGGAACTCCACCGCGTCGAGATCGATCTGCACGCACGAGATGCCGGGACGCGCCACTTCGGCCAGCAGGATCTCGGCCAGTTCGTCCTCCGCGCTCATGTCGACTTCGCCGGACAGGGTGACGAGGGACATTTCGCCCTGTCGGCTGACACGGTAAGCCCAGATGTCGTCCATGGGTCCCTCCCGGAGCGCTCTGACGATCAATGCCAGAGATAAGAGCGCTCCGGGACGGCCCGGCGTTACTCCGCTCGCGCGGCCGGCTCGGCCGCCGTCTTCTCGGCGCGGATCTTGTGGCCGACGCTGGTGAGGCACTTGCCCGTCGGCAGGTCGAACTTCCAGCCGTGCAACTGGCAGGTCAGCACGTTGCCGTCGACGATGCCGAAGCGGCTCAGGTCCGCCTTCAGGTGCGGGCAGCGGCGCTGCACCGTCCAGCCGCCCAGCTCGGTGTCCTCGGCGTCGACCGACTTCTCGTGCTCGTCGTACCAGCCCTCGGCGTACTGCAGGCGCTCCTCGGACAGGCACTTGAAGAACGCGTACACGAACTCGTTGTACTGGCCGATCCGGGCCGCCGAGAAGCGGCAGGACAGGAACAGCGAGTTCACCCAGTCGCCCTCGTCGATGAAGATCAGGTGCTCGATCAGCTCCCGCTGGGTCTTGAAGCGGTAGCGGACCTTCTCGTCGGCGTACGGCCGGACCTGCTTGCCCGGGAAGTCGACCACGATCGACTCGACCGACTCGCCGTCGTAGGCCAGCAGGTCGAAGCGGACCGGGCCGCCGACCCCCTTGGCCAGATAGATCGACTCCTCCAGCAGCGGCTCGATGCGCTTCTTGAGCTCGCCCAGCACGTCGATCTCGGGATGCCGCCAGGACGCCTTCTCCGCGGCGATGATCGGCGCCTTGCGCTCGCGCATCTCCTCGAGGTGGGCCTTCTTGCCGGCGAAGAACTCGTCGACGTCGGTGGGGTGCGTGGTCTCGATCGAGCCGGTGGTGAGCTCGGACACGCTGCCCGGCAGCAGCACGACGCCGTTGGTCCCGCCGACCTTGGCGTACTCGCTCATGAAGACCGACTGGTCCGGGAAGATGTTGCCTTCGTCACCGTGGATGTCGTTGAACTGCCACAGCTCGTCGTCCAGGAAGCACGGCGGTCCGGCGATCGGGAAGACGTGGTCGGCCTTCAGGTCGTCGATGTAGCGCCAGGTGCGGTCGAACTGCCGGTCACGCTTCTGCTTGCCGAACGCCGTCTTGGCCGCCTGCGGCAGCTCGTAGACCATCGGATACCAGATCGCCCCGGAGAACTGCAGCATGTGCGCGTGCACGTGGCCCAGCTCGGCGAAGGTGGACAGGTCCGTCGGGCGGGCGTCGTTCTGGTTGAGCACCCGGACGCCGTCGTGCTCGATCCACAGCGACGAGTCGCCGATCGGGCCGTCGGTGGGGCTGATCAGCGCCTGGATCATGACCTTGAGGCCGCCGTCGAGCTCGTGGACCTCGTTGCTCCTGGTCTTGAAGAAGCTGGTGAAGCCCAGCTCACGCAGCTCGTCCTCGAGCTGGCTGGTCGGATACTCCGGCAGCAGGACCGTGGCCTTCTTGCTGATGAAACGCTTCAGGTGCTCGGCGTCGAAGTGGTCGCGGTGCAGGTGCGAGACGTACAGGTAGTCGACGTCGCCGAGGCTCTCCCAGTCGAGCTGGGAGTTGTCCGGGAACGGGAACCACGACGCGAAATACGCCGGGTTGACCCACGGGTCGCACAGAATGCTGCCCGCGGCCGTGTCGATCCGCATGCTCGCGTGGCCAGTGCCCGTGATCCGCACCGTTCAGCTCCCTCGGTTCACCCATGTCCGACGGCATCGAAGGTACCGCCGGGTTGCCCGGATGCCCGCATCGGCCCCATGTCAGACTGGACGGCAGATGTGTCCGTGCCTGAGGAGGAACCGACAGTGGCAGCCGAGAACGAGCCGGTTTACGCGCCCGACCAGCTCAAGCCGGGCAATCGCAAGGGCGCTCAGCGCGGCGCGATCGGCGCGGCCGCCGTCCTGCTGCTCTACCTGTGGGGCAACCACGAGGGCAACACCGAGAACATCTGGATCATCGGCACCGCGGTCGGGCTGATCGCCATCGTGGTCATCGACATCGTGCTGCGCCGCAACGGCCTGCGGCCGAACGACCAGTAACCCCGCACACAGCAAGGCCCGCGTCCCCGGCCGGGGAGCGGGCCTTTGCCGTACGTGCTCAGCGGTGGCGCAGCAGGATGTCCTTGACCTCGCGCAGGGCCGCGTCGACCTCGGCCTCGAAGTAGCCACCCGGAACCAGCCCGAACTGCAGCGTGTCGAGCTCGTTCTCGGGGACGGGCATCGGGCCGCGGCCGGTCATGGCCTGCAGGATGCTCTCGAACAGCCGGTCCACCTGCACCGGGTCGTAACCGCTGCCGAACCGGCGCGGCTGGAACGTGCGGCGCAGCTGGTCCACCCGGTAGAGCTCGGGGCTGCCGCCGGCGCCACCACCCATCGGGGGGCCACCCATCGGCGGGCCACCCATGGGCGGGCCGCTCATCGGGGGCGCGCTCATCGGCGACGGGCCGCCGAAGCCGCCACGGTCCCGGTCGGGCATCCGGATCTCGGCCGTCATGTCGGTCTTGCCGTGCCGGCCCGGCTCGAAGCCGTCGTAGCTGCCCGTGTCATAGCCGGCCGGAGCCGGAGGCCGCTGCTGTTGCTGCGGCTGACCGTACCCAGGCTCCTCGTAGCGGCCGTACGGGTCCGGAGCGGGCATCTGGGGGCGCTGCGGGAGCTGCTGCGGCTGCATCCGGTCCTCGCGGCCGTACGGGTCCTCGCGGGCGAACTGGCTCTCGCGGGCGTACTGGTCGTCGCGGGCGAACTGGTCCTCGCGGGCGTACTGACGGTCGTCGCGGACCGGTGCGGGCAGGCGCTCGGTGGGCGGCGCGGACCGGCCCAGCGCCTGGCTCATCCGGTCGCCCGGCATGCCGCCGCGCATCGGCTCCGGCTGCATCCGCTCCGGGGCCATCCGGGGGTCGGAGGAACGCCCGCCGCGGTCCTCGAACTCGGCGAGCTGCCGCTCCACCCGGTCCAGGTGCAGGTCCACCTGCCACTCGTCGTAGCCGCCGAAGCGCACGCGGAAGACGACGTCGTGCACCTCCTGGGCACCGACGGGCGCGCCGGACTGCTCACCGGCCAGGGTCGCCTCGACCCGGTCCAGGAAAGCGTCGACCTCGTCGACCTTGTAACCGCGGCGCAGCGCGCGCCGCCGGAAACGCTGTCCCTGACTCGTCACAACGTCTCCCAAATCAGCGTCCGCAGGGAACTGAGCCCCGTCATCGTGCCACCTCCGCGTCGGCGACGGCGCCCCCAGCGTCCACCACCGTCAGCTCACTTGCGGCCAATTGGCCGCATGCACCGTCGATCTCCCGCCCCCGGGTGTCTCGGACCGTGGTCGCCACGCCCGCGTCGCGCAGCCGGCGGACGAACTCCCGCTCGACCGGCTTGGGGCTGGCGTCCCACTTGCTGCCCGGCGTCGGGTTGAGCGGGATGAGATTCACATGCGCCAGCTTGCCGTGCAGGAGCCGGCCAAGCAGGTCGGCACGCCAGGGTTGATCGTTTACGTCCCTGATCAGGGCGTATTCGATGGAGATCCGACGACCGGTCTGCGCCGCGTAGTCGAACGCGGCATCGAGCACCTCGGCCACCTTCCAACGCTGGTTGACGGGCACAAGCTCATCGCGCAGATCATCATCGGGGGCGTGCAGGGACAGCGCAAGAGTCACGGACAACCCTTCGGCGATGAACCGGCGCATTGCGGGCACGAGGCCCACGGTGGAGACGGTGATGTGCCGTTGTGAGAGACCCAGGCCCTCCGGGGCCGGAGCCACCAGCCGGCGCACGGCCTCGATCACCCGCGGGTAGTTGGCCAGCGGCTCACCCATGCCCATGAACACGACCCGGGACAGCCGCGGCGGCGACCCGGTGACCGCGCCGGAGGCGGCGACGCCGGCGAGATAGACGACCTGGTCGACGATCTCCGCGACGGAGAGGTTGCGGGTCAGGCCGGCCTGACCGGTGGCGCAGAACGGGCAGGCCATGCCGCAACCGGCCTGGCTGGACACGCACGCGGTGATCCGGTCGGGATAGCCCATCAGGACGCTCTCGACCATGGCGTTGTCGTGCAGCTTCCACAGCGTCTTGCGGGTGGCGCCGTCGTCACAGGCCAGCTCGCGCTGCGGGGTGAGCAGCTTGGGCAGCAGGTCTTCGGTGAGCTTGGCGCGCGACGCGGCGGGCAGGTCGGTCATCGCGGCGGGGTCACGCACCAGCCGCCCGAAGTAGTGGGTGGAGAGCTGCTGGGCACGGAACGCGGGCTCGCCGAGCTCGGCGACGGCGGCGCGACGGCCGGCCAGGTCAAGGTCGGCGAGGTGGCGCGGCGGCATCGCGGGGCGACGGCGGGTGACCACCGCGTCGGGGGTGTCGGGGCTGGTCGGGATGACCGGAAGAATCGTCATGGCGTATCCAGTCTCCCACGTCGGGCGCACATGCCTACCCCGGCGGCGCGATGAGCCAGAGCAGCAGGAAAGCCGTCGGCACCGCGAAGAGGATCGAGTCGAGCCGGTCCATCAGGCCGCCGTGACCCGGCAGCAGGTTGCTCATGTCCTTGATGCCGATGTCGCGCTTGAGCATCGACTCCGCCAGATCGCCCAGCACGGCGACCACCGAGAGCACGGCACCGAACAGCAGACCCCAGTAGAAGGGGACGTCGAGCAGGAAGTACGCCAGCGCGGAGCTCCCGACAGCCGACGCGACGACCGAGCCGGCGAAGCCCTCCCAGGACTTCTTGGGGCTGATCGTGGGGGCCATCGGGCGCTTGCCGAAGAAGACGCCGGCCGCGTAACCGCCGGTGTCCGACAGCACCACCGCGAGCAGGGTGATCAGCACCCGGTAGTCGCCGTCGTCGGGCTTGGCCAGCAGCACCCCGAAGCTGAGCAGGAACGGCACGTAGACGGCGATCAGCGCGGTGGCGGCGAAGTCCTTGCCGAGACCCTCGGTGCCGTCGGCCAGCCGCCACAGCAGCGTGGCCAGGACGGTGACCGCCAGACCCAGGATCAGCGCGTCCGTGCTGCCGTACCAGGCCAGGCCGGTCATCAGCACGCCGCCGGTGACCAGCGGGATCAGCGGCGGCCGGGCGCCGGTGACCTTGAGCGCCCGGACCATCTCCCAGATGCCCAGGCCGGCGGCCAGCGCGATGACCCCGAGGAAGGCCGGCTTCCAGACGAACAGCGAGGCCAGCACGACCAGGATCATGCTGATCCCGACCGCGATGGCGGCGGGCAGGTTGCGGCCCGCGCGGCCGGCCGGCTTCACCGGCGGCCTGCCGTCACGCCCGGCGCGGCGACGGCCCGGTCCACGGGATCCCTCCGCTTCGGTCGCGGTCAGCTCCCACTCGGCCTGGGACGTCGAGGTGGCGGCCACCGGCGGATCCCAGTGCGGGGCGACCGGCTCGGGGCCGGGTGTGAAGGCGTTCCACACCGGGCCGGTCTCGGCCGCCTCCTGGGCGGCCTGGCGGCGGTGCGCCGCGTACGGGTCGGGCTCCTCGGCGGGCACGTCGAGGCCGTACGGGGCCGGGACGTCGGGTTGCCCGGACGCCCGGCCACCGGAAGGGGTCTGCCCACCGCGGGGCTCGAGGTACGACATCAGACCTCGAGCAGCTCTGCTTCCTTGTTCTTGACCAGCTCGTCGACCACCGCGACATAGCGGTGCGTGACGTCGTCGAGCTCCTTCTCGGCGCGGCGGCCGTCGTCCTCGCCGGCCTCGCCGTCCTTGACCAGGCGGTCGAGCTGCTCCTTGGCCTTGCGGCGCACGTTGCGGATCGCCACGCGCCCCTCCTCGGCCTTGGTGCGCGCCACCTTGATCATCTCGCGGCGGCGTTCCTCGGTCATCTGGGGCAGGTTGATCCGCAGCTGCGTACCCTCGTTGTTGGGGTTGACCCCCAGGTCCGAGTCGCGGATCGCGCGCTCGATCGGGCCCAGCTGGGACGCGTCGTAGGGCTTGACGATCACCATGCGCGGCTCCGGCACGCCGACCGAGGCCATCTGGGTGATCGGGGTCAGGGCGCCGTAGTAGTCGACGACGATCTTGGAGAACATCGCCGGCGTGGCACGGCCCGTACGGATCGCGGCGAACTCCTCCTTGGCGTGCTCGACCGCGCTCTCCATCTTCTCTTCCGCCTCGAAGAGGGTCTCGTCGATCACCGCTCCGTCGCCTCCTTGTTCCTCGTGGTCGTTCCTCGTGGTCGTTGCGAAAGTGTGCGGTACGCGCGGATCACGTGGTGATCAGGGTGCCGATCTTCTCGCCGCTCACAGCCCGGACGATCGTGTCGTCGCCCTGGGCGCCGAAGACGAGCATCGGCAGGCCGTTCTCCTCGCAGAGGCTGAACGCGGCCTGGTCGGCGACACGCAGGCCCTGCTGGAGCACGCTGGCGAAGGTGATGTGGTCGATCTTGCGGGCGTCCGGGTCGGTCCGCGGGTCGGCGGTGTAGACCCCGTCGACGCCGTTCTTGCTCATCAGCACGAGGTCGGCGTGGATCTCGAGCGCGCGCTGGGCGGTGACCGTGTCGGTGGAGAAGTACGGCATGCCGGCGCCGGCGCCGAAGATGACGACGCGGCCCTTCTCGAGGTGCCGGATGGCGCGCAGCGGGATGTACGGCTCGGCGACCTGGGCCATCGTGATCGCGGTCTGCACCCGCGTCTCGATGCCCTCCTTCTCGAGGAAGTCCTGCAGGGCCAGGCAGTTCATGACCGTGCCGAGCATGCCCATGTAGTCGGCCCGGTTGCGGTCCATGCCGCGCTTCTGCAGCTCGGCGCCGCGGAAGAAGTTGCCGCCACCGACGACGACCGCGATCTGCACGCCGCGGCGGGTGGCCGTGGCGATCTGCCGGGCGATGCCCTGCACGACGTCGGGATCGACACCCACCGCGCCGCCGCCGAAGACCTCACCGGAGAGCTTCAGCACGACCCGCCGGGGCCGCTCGGCCCGGGGCGCCGTGACCTCGTCCATCACGACAGCCTGCTCGGTCACCATCGTCATGCCGGTCCGCCCTTTCCTTCGCTGACTCCGAGACCCTATGTGACGGGGAGGCCGGGCGCTTGTCTCGCGGCCCGGCCTCCCGCGCAGTGCGCTGGTGCCTGGATTACTCCTGGCCGACCTCGAACCGGACGAAGCGGGTGACTTCGATCCCGGAATCGGCGGTGACCTGCTTGACGGTCTTCTTGTTGTCGGTGACCGACGGCTGCTCCAGCAGGACGAAGTCCTTGAAGAACGAGTTCACCCGGCCCTCGACGATCTTGGGCAGCGCCTGCTCCGGCTTGCCCTCCTCGCGAGCGGTCTGCTCGGCGACGCGCCGCTCCGTCTCGACGGTTTCGGCGGGCACCTCCTCGCGGGTGAGGAACTTCGGCCGCATGGCGGCGATCTGCATGCCGACCGCGCGGGCGTCGTCGACGCCGGCCTCGTCGGACTTGCCGGTGTACTCCACCAGCACGCCGACCTGCGGCGGCAGGTCCTGCGCCTTGCGGTGCAGGTAGACCGCGACGTTGCCGTCGAGGGTGGCGAAGCGGTTGAGCACGATCTTCTCGCCGATCTTGGCCGAGAAGTCCTGGATCACGTCGGCCACGGCGCGGCCGTCGGCCAGCGTGGAGGCCAGCAGCGCGGCGGCGTCGGCCAGCTTGGCCTGCTCACCGTGCTCGACCAGGGTCTGACCCAGCGCGACGAAGTCGGGGGTCTTGGCGACGAAGTCGGTCTCGCAGTTGAGCTCGAGCAGCGCCTTGCCGGAGTGCGCCACGATGCCGTTGGCGGCGGTCCGGCCGGCCCGCTTGCCGACGTCCTTGGCACCCTTGATGCGCAGGAACTCGACGGCCTGGTCGAAGTCACCGTCCGACTCGTCGAGCGCCTTCTTGCAGTCCATCATGCCGGCGCCGGTGAGGTCGCGGAGCTTCTTCACGTCCGCGGCGGTGTAGTTGGCCATGACTCTCTCTCGATGCTTGAGGTCCGGGATCTTCCGGGGGCCGGCCGCCGCGAGCGGCGACCGGCTTCCTTGAAGTTTGTTACTCCGCGGAGGCGGCGACCTTCTGAGGGGCGTCCGGTACGGCGTCGACGGCCGGGGTGGCGTCGTTGCCGGCAACGGCGGGGGCAGCCTCGCCGGCGGCCGGCGCAGCGTCTCCGGCAGCCGGGGCAGCTTCTCCGGCGGCCGGCGCAGCGGCGGTCTCGGTGTCGGCGGCCTTCTTGTCGGCGCCCTCGTAGAGGTCACGCTCCCACTCGGGCAGCGGCTCGCCGGCGGCGACGGTGCCCGGCTCGGGCTTGTCGTCGGCGTTGCCGCGGTTGCGGCCCGAGCGCTTGATCAGACCGTCCGCGACGGCGGCGGCGATGACCTTGGTCAGCAGCTCGGCCGAGCGGATCGCGTCGTCGTTGCCCGGGATCGGGAAGTCGACCTCGTCCGGGTCACAGTTGGTGTCCAGCACCGCGATGACCGGGATGCCCAGCTTGCGGGCCTCGTCGACGGCGATGTGCTCCTTCTTGGTGTCGACGACCCAGATCGCCGACGGCACCTTCGTCATGTCCCGCAGACCACCGAGGGTCTTGGTGAGCTTGGTCTGCTCACGGAACAGCTGAAGGGTCTCCTTCTTGGTGTAGCCGGCGGCGGTACCGGTGAGGTCGCCGATCGCCTCGAGCTCCTTCATGCGCTGGAGCCGCTTGTACACCGTCTGGAAGTTGGTCAGCATGCCACCGAGCCAGCGGTGGTTGACGTACGGCTGGCCCACGCGGGTCGCGTGCTCCGCGATCGCCTCCTGGGCCTGCTTCTTGGTGCCGACGAAGAGGATGTGGCCACCCTCGGCAACGGTGTCGCGGACGTACGCGTAGGCCTTCTCGATGTAGTCGAGGGTCTGGCGCAGGTCGATGATGTAGATGCCGTTGCGCTCCGTCATGATGAATCGCTTCATCTTCGGATTCCAGCGCCGGGTCTGGTGCCCGAAGTGGACACCGCTCTCCAGCAGCTGACGCATGGTCACGACGGCCATGGTGAATTGCTCCCTGCTATTCCCTGGTTGTCACGCTCACCGGCGGTGTGCGTCCTGGCGCCCGGTCGCCGGCCCAGGCGGGCCCGAAAGGAATCGGGACCAGGGAGGACCGTCGCTGACGGCTCATGACCCCTCGCCGGAAGGTGCAGCCGGTGAGTGATCAATCGTGGCTCGTGCAGAAGGCGCGCGAAGTCGACCGCACGGGGCGGTCGCCGTGGACAAGCATACGCCGTGGGCGACGCGGCCCGCTTCCGGGCGGACGCCGCCCGAATTCCGGGCCTTTTGTCGGATTAAGCGACAGCGAGCGCGGCGGCCAGCAGCAGGACCAGACCGATCGGGAGGTACGCGAGCGGCGGCCGCAGCCAGGCGTCCCGGGCACTCGTCCGGCCGCCACCGGCCAGCGAGTACAACCCGAAGCCGGTCAGCGGGAGCCCGAGAGTCAGCAGGACCGCGGGCACGACGCCGCGGGCGGTGGCGTCATCGACGAACGCGGCCCGGATCAACAGCAGCAGCGCCGGGATCAACAGGACGACCGTGACGGCGGCGAACACGATGGCCGAAACCGGACGGCGGGAGCGGTACACCGGATCGGGGGCGCCGGGTCGGACACCGCCGCCCGTCATGGGAACCATGCTGGTCGGTTCGTTGTAGGGGGACGCCGTCGGCGGCGGGGGCTCGGGCGCGGCGCCGTACGTGGTGGTCGTGGTGACCGTGGAGACGGCCGGGGCGTCGGCGAGCGACGTGGCACCGCTGCTCGGCCGGACCGCCGGATACTCGGGCCCGCGCACCGGGATCCGGATCGAGCCGGAATCGGCGGACGACAACGCGTGGCTGCCGGAGGTCGTCACCGGATCGGGTGAGGCATAACCGGCCGGTGGCGCCGAGTACGGGTCGGCGGAGCGCTGGTCCGGCAACCGGAACGCGCCACTGGGGCGCTCGTGCACAGCCGAGTCGTACGGGTTCGTCTCGGGCGCCTGAGCTGCGTACGGGCTCGGGACCTCGGTTGCCCGCTGCCCGGTGTACCAGCTGGGTTCCGGCTCTTCGGCGTACCGGCGATGTCCTTCCACGATTTCGCACCGTAGGTGACGCGGGGTCGGGATGCCACCGCTGGGACCTATCAGATGCCGACGATGACGCTGCGGTTATCCACAATCGCACTCTGTCCACAACCGGTCATGCACGAGGCCCCCGGATGCGCGACGGTCGCCGCCATGACAACGGAGAGAAGGGCGGTCGGCGCGTACGGCGAGCGACTGGCCGAGCGGCACCTGCGCGATCAGGGCCTGGTGGTGCTCGCCCGCAACTGGCGCTGCGCCGAGGGCGAGGTCGACCTGATCCTGCGCGACGGCGACGACGTCGTCTTCTGCGAGGTCAAGACCCGCCGCGGCGCCGCCTTCGGCACACCGGCCGAAGCGATCCGCCCGGCCAAGGTCCGCCGCCTGCGCCGGCTGGCGGCCCGCTGGCTCGAGCAGGCGGGGGTGCACCCCAGAGAAGTCCGCTTCGACGTCGTGGCGGTGCTCCCCCAGCCGCGCGGAGCGACCGTGGTCGAGCACGTCCGAGCGGCGTTCTAGGTGAGCTACGCGCGGGTGCTGTGCGTCGGTCTCGTCGGCGTCGAGGGGCACCTCGTCGAGGTGGAGGCCGACCTGTCGCCCGGCCTGCCGGCGGTGGTCCTGACCGGCCTGCCGGACACAGCGCTGCACGAGGCCCGCGACCGGGTGCGGGCCGCGGTGGTCAACTCGGGTCAGAGCTGGCCCAACAGGCGCATCACGGTGAACCTGCTGCCGGCCACAGTGCCCAAGCACGGCAGCGCGTTCGACTTGTCGATCGCATGTGCGCTGCTGGCCGGGGCGGGCGAGCTGCCGCCGGCGCCGCTGGAGGGCGTGGTGGTGCTGGGCGAGCTCGGCCTGGACGGCACGGTGCGACCGATCCGCGGAGTGCTGCCGATGGTGGCGGCGGCCGCGCGGGCGGGGATCAGCCGGGTGATCGTGCCGCTGGGCAACGCCCGCGAGGCGACGGTGGTGCCCGGGATGACGGTTCGTGGGGTCGACTCGCTGCACCGGCTGGTCGCGTACGTCCGGGGCGAGGACCGCCTGCTGGAGCCGCCACCCGCGCAGCCGCCGCCCGCACCCGGCGGACCCGACCTGGCCGACGTGGCCGGTCAGGAGCTGGGCCGATACGCCCTCGAGGTGGCGGCCGCGGGCGGGCACCACCTCGCGCTGATCGGCCCGCCCGGCGCGGGAAAGACGATGCTGGCTGAGCGCCTGCCGTCACTGCTGCCCGAGCTGGATGACACGTCGGCCCTGGAAGTGACGGCACTGCAGTCGATCGCGGGCGTCCTCCCACCGGACGGCGGCCTGGTACGCCGTCCCCCGTTCCAGGCGCCCCACCACAGCGCGAGCCTGGCGGCACTGGTCGGCGGAGGTTCGGGGCTGGCCCGCCCGGGCGCGCTGTCCCTGGCGCACCGCGGGGTCCTGTTCCTGGACGAGGCACCGGAGTTCGCCAACGCGACGTTGCAGGCGCTGCGGCAGCCGCTGGAGAGCGGGCGGGTGCGGCTGGCCCGGGCCCGGGGCAGCACCGAATATCCGGCCCGGGTGCAGGTGGTGCTGGCGGCGAACCCGTGCCCGTGCGCGAACCCGGCGGGAGACCAGTTCTGCGTGTGCTCGGCGACGGCCCGCCGCCGGTACCTGGCCAAGCTGTCCGGTCCCCTGCTGGACCGGATCGACATCCAGATCCGGATCCAGCCGCTGAGCGCCGCCCAGCTGATGACGACCGCCGGGCCGGCCGAGTCGTCCGCCCTGGTGGCTGCACGGGTGGCCGAGGCGCGGGCGGTGGCGGCTGAGCGGTGGTCGGAGGCGGGGTGGCGGGTGAACGCGGACGTGCCGGGGTCGCACCTGCGACGGCCGCCGTGGCGACTGGCAGCCCGGGACACGGCGGCATTGCGGGCGGGGCTGGACCGGGGGTCGCTGTCGGCGCGGGGATTCGACCGGATCTTGCGACTGGCGTGGTCGATCGCGGATCTGGACGGGCGGGAGCGGCCGACGGGCTCCGATGTCCATGAGGCGGCACAACTACGAATGGGAGAGGCCCATGACCAAAGAGACCAGACCTGACCAGCAGCTGTCGCCGCGGGCTGCGCCATCCCCGCCACGGGATGCCCTGCAATCCCCTCCGCCGTCCTCGCCGCGCGATGCCCTGCAAACCGCGGCGCTGGCCTTGCCACGGGTTGTTGTGGAGTCTGTTGCGGCGCCGGAGCCGGCTGCGGTGGGCGCGGAGCTGGCGCCGGTTGTCCAGCTGTGGCCGGATGGCCGCTCGGGTGCCGTGATCAGATGGCCGCTCGGCGGGCGGCACCGCCGCCGACGCCGTCCCTGGCTGACGCTCACCTCGCAGATCCCGTCCGGGGACGACGACGGCGGGAGGGCGGCATGAGCGGCGGGTCGCAGCCCGGCGACGACGCCGACCGGATGGCGCGGGTCGCCCTCACCTGGCTCGCCGAGCCCGGCAACCGGGCCGTTTGGCAGCTCGTACAGGCGGGAGGCGCCGAGGCCACCCTCAACCGGCTGCTGGACGGGGACGTCCCGGAGGCGACATTGCGCGCCGCGGTCATCTCCCGGTCGAGCGCCGGCGACCCGCGCAGGCTGGCCGAGGCGGCGCTACGTCGCGCAGACCGGCTCGGCGCCCGCGTGGTGGTCCCCGCCGATCCGGAGTGGCCGGCTGGAGTGGACACGCTCAGCACCCTCGAACTCGACGGCGGCGACCGGATCAACCGGGACGTCCGCCCGCCGCTGTGCCTGTGGGTCCGGGGCGCGCGGCGGCTCGATGAGGCGTTCGCTCGATCGGTCGCGGTGGTGGGCGCCCGCGCGGCGACCAGCTACGGCCTCCACGTGACGAACGAGCTCGCGTACGGGCTGGCGGAGCACGGCTGGACGGTGGTGTCCGGCGGCGCGTTCGGCATCGACGCGGCGGCGCACCGGGCGGCGCTGACGGCGGACGGGCTGACGGTTGCCGTGCTGGCGTGCGGGGTCGACCGGCCGTACCCGGTGGGGAACTCCGCCATGTTCGAGCAGATAGCCGAAAGCGGTCTGCTGATGAGCGAGTGGCCGCCGGGCTCGGACCCGCTGCGCCACCGGTTCCTGATCCGCAACCGGGTCATCGCGGCGGCGACAGCGGGAACGGTCATCGTCGAGGCGGCCGCCCGTAGCGGCGCGGTGCAGACCTTGAGCAGGACGGTCGCGCTGGGACGGCGGGCCATGGTCGTACCGGGCCCGGTGACATCAGCGATGTCGGTGGGCTGTCATGAGCTGCTGCGCCGGCATCCCGAGACGGTGGTCGTGACCGGTACGACTCAGGTGCTCGAAGAGGTCGGCCGGATCGGCGAGTACCTGGCGGAGATACCGCGGGGCCGGGATCACGTCCGGGACGACCTGGACGAGGATTCCGCGCTGGTGCTGGAGGCGATCCCCCGCCGCGGAACGGTCGGCCCGGAGGAACTGGCGGCAAGAGCAGGGCTGGGCGTACGCACGGTGCTGCGCCGGCTCTCGCTGCTGGAGATGGCCGGCCTGGTGGTACGCCGGAGCGACGGCGTGGCACTGGCCCGCCCGACCAGGCGAGCGCCGCCGGGTCCGGTGTAGACGGCGGCGTCAGGCCTCGACGTCGTCGACGTCCCGCCGGTGCGCCTTCATCCAGGCCTCGACGTCCTCGGTCGTCCAGACCTTGCCCTGGGCCAGATCAGCGACAGGCGCGGGAAAGTCCGCCCTGCTGGTGATCTGGTACGCGCGCTGACGACTGACCCCACCCAGGCGTAGGCGGATCTCGTGCGCGCCCATCAATCGAATCGGCTTGCTTCCCACATGATCGACCGTAGACGTATGACTATTAGTCATGGGTCAACTTCACAAACGACAGCTAGTCGCTGGTCAACTAGGTTGGCCGCATGACTCCCCACGCCGACCGGTCACCGGGTGCCCGGCCGCACGACTCCCCGGCCCTGCCCGGGTTCCCGGCCTCGCATCACTACCCGGCCCCGCGCGACTTTCCAGCCCAGCGCGGGTTCCGGGCTTTGCGGGGGTTCTCGGCCTTGCGCTCTTCCCCGGCCTCGCACAACTTCCCGGCCCCGCACGACTACCCGGCCCCGCGCGGCTACCCGGCCCCGCGCGGCTTTCCGGCCCCGCGCTGGTTCCCGGGCTGGCGCGGATTCCCGGCCCTGCGCGGATTCCCGACCCTGCGCGGATTCCCGGCCATTTCGCACGGGCGCAGCTTCGAGAGCCAGTAGCCGGATGACCATTCCCGACAAGCGGTCCCCGGAAAGGCGGCCGGATGAGCATTCGTCGCAGGCGGCGTCTTGACCCGGTCCCGCACGAGCCGTCCCACAGACGCCTCTGGCAGTCGTGGTGGCGACGGTGCTCGTGCGGACTCCGAGCCCCGTGCGTGGACCGCCTGGTCCCCGCACCGCGACTACCGTTCCCTCCGGCCCGGAACGACCGAAGTGCACCGGTCACCGACCCGCAGCCGGGCGGCGACACCGGAGACATCAGCACGCCGAACGTCGCGAGTGCCCGGCACCAGGCGAGCCGGCCAGCAGGCACACCGACCAGGCGCGACGTGGCTCGCAAGTTCATCCGCCGCGCGCTGGCGCATCAGGACGCCAGGCACAAGATCGCCCAGGCGGCACGCCTGGCGCACCACGACGCCCAGCACGAGATCGCAAAGGCGGCGCACCAAGACGCCAGGCACGAGATCGCCGAGGCGGCGCACCAAGACGCCAGCCACGAGTTCGCCCAGGCGGCACCCCTGGCGCACCAGGACGCCAGGCACAAGATCGCCGAGGCGGCGCGCGGGACGAATGTCAACGCGCCCGCGCCCGGCAGTTATGCGGCCCTCACGCATGTCAGCGGTGACAGCCGACCAGAAGCGATCGGCGACGTCGCCGCGAGCGCGGATGTCGCCAAGCCGCGCTTTCCCCACCCCGCCGCGCAGATCGGCGGGTTGTTCGACGGGCTGGTGCTGGTCGACCCCGGGCCCGTGTCCCCGACGTGGTGGCGACCGGAACCGGACCTCGACCCAGGCGAGGACACCCGGCGGATGCGCGCCGGTGTCGCCCGCTGAGCACTCGGCCGGGAGCCGGCACCGGTCACGACTCCGCTACCGCGAACACCTCACGGAGGAAGGAACATCGTCATGCCGTCAGCGGAGCCGACGCGGCTCACCGACGACCTGTGGCTCGCCGCGCACGACGGCGTCAAAGGCGCTCGCTTGATCGGGGACTGGCCGCTCGGGGTCGGGCTGGCCACCGGGTTGCTCGCCGAACTCATCCACGGCGGGTTTCTGGAGCTGTGCGAGGGCGAACTGTTCCGCATCCAGGACACCGTGGCCGCCCTGCCGAGCGATCCTGCGCTGCGCCCGGTGCTGGTCACGATGCAGGCCGAAGAGCAGACCTGGCCTGCCCCGCCGGCTCCTGTGCAGGTACGGGCGACAGCGCACGAGGAGCAGTGGGGCCCACGGGCCTGGGAGCGCGGCGCCTGGCCACCGCCGGTGCAGCAGGAGACGCGGCACCGCCGGCCCGGCCATCCGCTCAACGCGTGGATCTCTTACCTGGCCTACGACAGCCGTGCGGAGGCTCGAGTTCTCGACCGGCTGTCCCGCACCGGCCTGGTTCAGCGCGAGGAGCACCGCCGGCTCTTCGGCGGCACCACGGTGCGATACGTGCCCTTTGACTCCTACGCCTCCGGGACACCGGCGAACACGATCACGCACGCCGTGCAGACCGGCCGAACCTTGCCCTGGGCCGACGTCATTCTCGCGGGTCTGTTCCTGGCTACCGGGCTGCACCACCACGCGCTGGCCACGCTGTCGCCGTACGAGCGGTCTTTGCTCACCCAGCAGATCCGGACCGGCCTGGCCGACCCGGGCGGGTCCGGCGTCAAGGCGATGTTGCGAGAGCTGCTGCACGCGGCGGACGCCGCGATCGGCGAGGCCGCGATGCGCTGACCACCCGATGCATTCCCTACCCCTCAACCCTTTTGCAGGAGGAACCCCCGGTGTCCGCACCTCCCACTGTCCAGACCGGCATCTCGTACGCGCTCGCCCGTAACCGCCTCGGCCCGTTCGCGATCGGCTCGGCCATCGCCTCGTCCGTGGCGCCGCTGACCGTCATCACCCTGGTCGTGCCCCTCGCCTTGGCGGCGACCGGCCTACTCGGTTTCCCGATCGCGATCATCGCCGTCGCTGCCATCCTGATGATCTACGCCGTCGGCTACCTCGCGATGGCCCGGCACATCCCCAACGCCGGCGCGTTCTACGCCTACGTCGCCCACGGCATCGGCCGCCCCTTCGGCGTCGGCACCTCCTGGTTTGCCCTCGCCACCTACACCAGCTTCCAACTGTGCTGCTACGGCGCGTTCGGCGCCGCGATCGGCGCCCCGCTGCTCAGCGACTGGCTCGGCTTCGACGTGCACTGGTTCATCCCCGCCGTCCTCGCCTGGGCCCTGGTCGCCCTGCTCGGCGCCAACGAGGTCAAACTCTCCGGCTACGTCCTGGTCTTCCTGGTCGTCGCCGAAACCGTCCTGGTCGTGCTCTACAGCCTGGCCATCATGCTCACCTCCGGCTTCGCGTTCTCCGGCGCCGCGATGAACATCAGCGACCTGTCCGGACCCAGCCTCGGCGTGCTGATCGTGCTCGGCGCGACCTCGTTCGCCGGCGTCGAACAATCTGTGGTCTACATCGAGGAAAGCAAAGACCCCCGACGCACCATCCCGACCGCCACCTACGTCACCATCGCCGTCATCGGCGCCGCCTACGCCCTCGCGTCCTGGGTGCAGATCTCCGCCGCCGGACCCAAGCCCATCGACCGGGCCACCGCCGAAGGCGCCGACCTGTTCTTCAACGAAGCCACCGTCATGCTCGGCCACGCCGCAGTCACCGTCGGGAAGATCCTGCTCGGCACCGGCCTGATCGCCGCACTGCTGGCCTTCCACAACGCCATCGCCCGCTACACCTTCGCCCTCGGACGCGAAGGCGTCCTCCCCCGGCTGTTCGGCCGCACCACCATCAAAGGCGCACCCCGCAACGCTTCCCTGGCCCAGACCACTCTCGCCCTGGCCGTGCTGATCCTGTACGCGATCGCCGGCTGGGATCCCCTCGTGCAGTTGTTCTACTGGGGCTCCACCACCGGCGGCCTGGGCATCCTGCTGCTCTACACCCTGACCAGCATCGCCGTCATCGGCTTCTTCACCGGCAACACCCACGGCGAAAACCTGTGGCAACGCCGCATCGCACCCCTGCTCGCCACCGCCATCCTGCTGGCCGTCGCCTACCTCGCGATCGACAACCTCGCCGGCCTCTACGGCGTCACCCCCGGCACCGGCCCCGCCCGCATCGTGCCCATCGCCCTGCTGCTGATCTTCGCCGCCGGCACCGCCTGGGGACTGATCCTGCGACGCACCCGGCCCGACGTCTACGAGGGCATCGGTCGCGGTGCCCGCAGCGCCACCGCCTCCACCTCCGGCCTGTCCGCCATCCTCTGATCGAAAGGGCTCACCCGCATGACCAGCACCGACACCACCCCGACGCTGCGCCTCGCCGGCCCGGACGACACCGACACCGTGGCCGACATCGTCGCCGACGCGTTCGATCACCTGAAGGTCATCCACTACCTCGTCCCCGACCCGTCCCGCCGCCGGACGATCACCCGGGACTGGTACCGGCTCTACATCGCCCACGCCATCAACGGCGCGGGACAGGTCGTTGTGACCACAGACGCCGGCGCCGCCGCCGTCTGGTTCGACCGCACCCACGAGGCGCACGAGCCCGAGGGATACGAGAAACACCTCGCAGCTCTCGCCGGCGAGCACCTGCCCCGGTTCCAGCACCTCGATCTGCAGATGGAAGCCCACCACCCCACCGACCCGCACTGGCACCTGCTGTTCCTCGCCGTACGCCCCGACCGGTGGAGCCAAGGGCTGGGCAGCCGGCTGATGGACCACACCCACAGCGGGCTCGACGCCGACGGCGGCATCCCCGCCTACCTGGAGGCCACCGGCCTGCAGAACCGGGCCCTGTACCGGCGGCACGGCTACCAGGACATGAACCCGCCCACCATCACGGTCACGGGCGACACGGTGCTGTACCGCATGTGGAGGCCTGCGCAGAACGGCTGACGAGCCCGGCCCCAGACCCACAACCCACGTTCGATCAAGGACCCCTATCGCCATGACGAAACCCTCACCCGACTCACGCGACCCCGACGCCCTGATGGCGGAGCGGCGACGTGACCTCGAACGTCAAGTCGCCTCATACGGCGAGAATCCGATCGACGTATCCCGCCCGTCGCCGGCCCGCCGCTACAACGACCTGCAGGGCGGCAAGGACAACTTCCAGGCCGACCGTGACTCCGCCGCGAAGTTGCAGAAGGCCCTGCCCAGCATCCGCCTGGCCGCCAAGGAACTTCGCCGGTGCATGGAGCGCCAGGTCGCCTACCTCGCCGAGCGGGGCGTGCGGCAGTTCCTCGACATCGGATGCGGGTTGCCGCAGGAACCGAACGTGCACGAGGTCGCCCAGGCCGTCGACCCCAGCAGCCGCATCTTGTACGTCGACTGCGACGAACTGGTCGGCTCCCACTCCCGCGCGCTGCTCATCGGCACGCCGGAAGGCACGATCCAGTTCCTGGACGGCGACCTGACCGACATCGGTACGGTCCTGAGCCACGAGACCACCCGCGCGGTGCTCGACTTCAACCAGCCGATCGCGGTGCTGCTCCTGGCCGTGCTGCACTTCATCGTCGACGACCAGCAGGCGTACGCGGCCGTCGACCAGCTCAGAGCCGCCCTGGCCCCCGGCTCGTACGTGGCCCTGACCCACGTCACCTACGACCCGCTCGACCCTGGGACAGCCGCGCATCTCGCCGAGCTGGCGGCGAGCATGGAGCACGGACCGTTCAAGGCCCGCACTCGCCCGGAGGTCGCAGCGTTCCTCAGCGGATTGGAGCTGGTCGAGCCGGGCGTGGTGTCGACCGTCGAGTGGCTCCCGGAACGCGATCCGAAGCCGCAGGCGGCCCCGCACCAGGCCGTCGCGTATGCCGGAATCGGTCGCCTGCCGTCATCATGACCCCGCACCGCCGATACCCGCCAAGCTGCGGCACAGCCTGCAACGCAGCCAAGATTTGACCGGCCCTCAGGTCACATAGGCCCTCAAAGCGGGCCAACGTGCTCCGTGTCGCGTGTTTCTTGCATTTGCACGTGCATGCACGCGTGCAGATGGCATTGCATGGATGCCTTGAGGGCGGCACGATATCCGGCGTGGTCATGCCAGGAAACCGTTGTCGTCACCAGCCGGAGCGCCGCCGCCGATTCATCACAAGGCGTCGCTCCGGCCGGAGCCTTGCCGTTCCGCTGCTCGTCAACCTTCTGCTGCTGGGCTTCTCGATCGTCGCCGCAGTCCTCGGAGAGTCTGCGCTCGCGCTGGTCGCCGGAACCGGCGGCGTCGGCCTGTCCCGCGAGATCGCCCGGCGCATCCTGTCCACATAGGCCTGCGGGCGTCCACGAAGTCACTCGTCCAGGTGACGAGAGCTGTGCCGGTCATGCCCGGCTCCGGCCACCAACCGGCCGGCCCATCACCTCGAACCCGGAGAATCGAATGTCCACGATCCTGACGTCGCAACCCAGCGCCAAAGGACGTCCCGACGATGCACGCGAGGTGCTGGGCCGCCGGTTGCGGTCCCTGCGCGAAGCCAAGGGCCTGACCCCGATCGAGGCGGGCCGGCACATCGGCGGCTCAGGATCGAAGATCAGCCGTATCGAATGGGGCCGGATCAAGGCCAAAGCCGACGACGTCTACCAACTGCTGTTCCTGTACGGCGTCACCGACCCCCACGAACGCAAGGCCCTCCTCGAACTCGCCCGCCGGCTGGAGACCCGCCAGTGGTGGGACGCCTACGGCGATCTCCTCGACGGGTGGTTCTGCTCGTACCTCGTGCTGGAGTCCATCGCCCAGCACATCCGCACCTACGAAGTGCGCTTCGTCCCCGGTCTCCTGCAAACGCCCGCGTACGCGGAAGCGGTCATCCGCCTCCACCACACCGACCCGGACCAGGTCCGCCGACGCGTCGACGTCCGCATGCAACGACAGCACGCCCTGCTCAACAACAAGACCCCGCAGCTGTGGGCGGTGATCGACCAGGCCGCCCTGGCCGAAGCGGCCCTGCCGGACGGCATCGCCGGCCCGAAGGTCATGCGCGACCAGATTGCCTTTCTGGAGAAAGCGATCCAGCACCGCAACGTCAACATCCAGATCCTGCGGCCCGGCGCCGGAGGACGCGTCGGCGTGGCGACCTCGTTCTCCCTGTTACGGAACAAGGGCCTACCGGACGTCGCCTATCTGGAGCACATCGGCAGCGCCTTCTTCCTCGACGACCCGACCGTTTCCGAGCCCTACGAGATCACCATGAGCCGACTGGCCGTCGCGGCCGGCCGTCCTGAGGACACCCCGCAAATCCTCACCGAGGCACTGAAGGCCATCGGCGGAGAATGACGAAGCGACAGCACCGCGCGACTTACGACCACGGCCCCGACCGGGCATCTGTCATTCGCCCGTCTCGGGCTGCCCGCCGTCCCGAGCCGAACCCGCTCCCTGATCACGTCGATAGTTGTAAACGATGAAGCCGCTGTAGTCCGCCACGGTGTCGTACAGCGCGCGCCCATCACGATTGTCCAACGTGGTGTTCCAGTACATACGCGGCGCGTCGTGTTTCTCCGCGTCTCGTGCGACCCAGTGCAGAATGGCCGTCGCGACGCCCCGCCGCCGAGCCCCCGGAGCCACGAACAGGTCGGCCAGATAGCACCGGCCAGCTCCCCAGAGGCTGGTGTGGAAGTAGTAGTGAGCCAGCCCCACCATTGCCCCGTCAACCCGGGCAGCAGCCCCGCGGATCTCATCGCGGGCGACCAGCCGGCGCCAGGTCCGGTCGTAGAGGGCATTACTGATCTCAGTGCCGAAGTGCTCGTTGTAGCGCCGGGTCAGAGCCTCCCACTCACTGTGATCCTCTTCGCCCAGGAGGCTGATCTCCACCATCCCGCCCATCCGCACCGCCGCCCACCGTCTGAATGTAAATACAATGACGTACCGTGAATGTCATGATCGACCCCTCGGCCGACCGCGCGGTTTTCCGCCAGCTCGCCGATCTCCTGCGCGACCAGATCCAGTCGGGCGCGCTCGCGCCCGGCGAGCCGCTGCCCAGCGAACTGCGTCTGGCCCAGGAGCACGGCATCAGCCGCACCACCGTGCGCCAGGCGATCGGCCAGCTCCGCACCGAAGGCCTGGTCACGGTCGACCGGCCACGAGGGACATTCGTCCGCGTCCCGGAGCCGACCGAGCTCATCACCCTGCGCCGCGGCGAGAAGGCCGGCGCCCGCATGCCGACCGACGCGGAGCGCCGCGCCTACCGCCTCGCCGAAGGCGTCCCGGTCCTGGTGATCACGGCACCCGACGGCACCACGACCGTGCACCCGGCAGACCGGGTCCAGCTGACCCGTCCTTGAGCCCGGCGCAGCCCCCTACTTCCGGGTCCGGCGGCGGTATCCGTGGGCCACGTCCCACGACTCGATGACCAGGTGATCCGCGGGCACCCCGAGATACGTGAGGGACACCTCCGTCACGTCGATGCGGAAGTAGCCCGACCCCGGCACCGGCTCCTCCACCGGTGCCGGCGTCTCCACCGCCTTACCGGCCAGCTTCGCGTCGCCGGGCCACTGATCCGGTGCGTCCGCCGGCGGCTCCAAGGTCGGGCTGTGCACCGCCATCCGTGGATCGCGCCGGACGTCGAGCAGCTTCATCGAGCCGCCCATCATGCCGAACGTCACTTCGCCGTTGTCGAACTTCAGCTCCGTCGCACTGATCCGCGGCGCACCGTCCCGCCGCAACGTCGCGATCGTCTTGTTGGTCCCGGCGTCGAAACGCGCCCGCACCTTCGCCGCGAACTCGGCGAACTCGTCTTCGATCTCCTGCCACCTCGCCATGCACCGACCCTATGAGCCGGGTCTGACAAAAACTCAGAACAGGTTGTACTGCTCGATCGCGACCGTGAAGCCGTGACCGGACTCCGTGTTCTCGCAGCGCATCGCCTTGCTGTCACTGCTGCACAGGAAGTCCCCGGCCCGCAGCGACTTGCCGTAGGCGAGCATCTCCTTTCCACCCAGCACAGTGTCACCGGCACACGTGAAGGTCGCCTCTTCCGTCTGATGCACGGAGACGCCCGAACCCCAGTCGAGATCACAGTCAGCCGGCGCCGGCGGTGGCTGCCAGTTCTTGCGGACGATGTCGCAGCGGGCCCCCGACTTGTCGAGGTAGCAGCCGATGTTCCCGGACGGCGACACGAAGTTCGCCTCGCTGACCTTCTCCGGCGGCTCCGGTGACGGCGACGCGGCTCCGGGCGGCGGCGCGTCACCCAGCGCCGCGTTCGTGGCCACCACCTGGGTGGTCGGTCGCGGCTCCACCGGATCCGGCGACGCCGAACATGCCGTCAGGGCCGCCATCAGCGTGATCACCCCGCCCAGCCCGGCCCATCCGCGCGCTGCTGACACGTCACCTCCCAAAGGCGGAATGATAAGGGCGTGGAGCAAGAACAGTGAGCACCCGCGACGTACACGAATCGCTGCCGCCCGCGATGCGCGCAGCGGTCGACGACTTCGCCGTGCACCTGGCCCGCGTCGACAATCGGTCCGCGCACACTGTGCGGGCATATGTCGGGGATGTCGTCTCACTGCTCGACCATGCGGCGGCTGCCGGCTGTGCCGCCCCGGCCGATCTGGACATCACGGTGCTGCGGGGCTGGCTCGCGCAGCGGATGACCGACGGCGCCGCGCGTACCTCTCAGGCTCGCCGGGCCGCCGCGGCCCGGACCTTCACCGCCTGGGCGCACCGGTCCGGGCTCTGCCCGGCCGACGC
>NZ_JBEZGQ010000010.1:0-34096 GCF_040650095.1 Actinoplanes sp. NPDC048791
CGGGTCACCTGCGTCGGCACGGTGCCCGGACGCGACCTCGCCCAGGCTCTCGCCGCATGGCTCGCGCCGGTGCCTTCCGGCGGATGGCGCCCCCTACCGGCCTCCGTCACGGCCACCACCGCCACCTCCCCGGACGGACGACGGGTCCACGTCGTGCACAACTGGAGCTGGGAACCCGTCGCGGTCGAGGCGCCGGTGCCGCTGAACGACGCCCTGACCGGTGCCGCGGTCGCGCCGGGCACGGCGGTGCACCTCGGCGCGTGGGACGTACGCGTCTTCGCGTCGGCCGGAACCGAAGCTCCGGGCTGACCAGCCGCGGATGAATCGCGGATCAACGAGCCGACCGTCGTGTTGCCGAAGGTTCGCGCTAGGCTTTGCCCTGCGGATCATGCGTGTCGATCATGGATGACGGTCGCTGAATCGGTGTGGCGCGTGGTGATTTGAGCAGTGAGGAATGGGCTGTCCTGGAGCCGTTGCTGCCGGTGCAGCCCGTCCGGGGCGGGCAGTGGCGTGATCACCGGCAGGTCATCAACGCGATTTGCTGGGTCAAGCGCACCGGTTCACCCTGGCGTGACCTGCCCGAACGCTACGGGCCGTGGAAGACCGCGCATCAACCGTTCACCCGCTGGGCCGCTGACGACAGGTGGGCCCGGAAAAAGGCCCAGGTCATCGCGCTGGCCGAATTCGATGACGACATCGACTGGAACGCGCAGGTCGACGCCACGATCGTGCGGACTCACCAGCATGCGGCCCGGGCTGCTAAAAGGGGCTGACCGTCACCGAAGCACGGGCACGCGAAGGCATCGGCCGGTCTCGCGGTGGGCTGACAACGAAGATCCATACTCTTGCCGACGGCCGAGGTCGATCCCTGGCCACGCTGATCGCCCGAGGCCAAGCCGCTGATACCCACCCGCTGATCCCGCTGCTCGAGCTCATCCGCGTGCCCCGGGCCGGCGGGATCGGCCGGCCGCGTAGCCGTCTGGAGTCGGTGACCGGCGACAAGGCCTATTCCTCGCGAGCCAACCGGCAAGCCCTGCGCGGCGAACGGACCCGCACGATGATCCCAGAACCCAACGACCAGATCGCCGACCGGCAACGCCGGGGCTCACGCTAAGGACGGCCACCGGCGTTCGACCCGGTCGCCTACCGCCACCGCAACCAGATCGAACGTGGCTTCAACCAGCGCAAACACTGGCGTGGTCTGGCCACCCGATACGACAAGCTCGGCGTCAACTACCAAGCCACCCCGGACCTGGTCGAGATGCTCGACTGGCTACGCGCCGTTCCCGGCGGACATGATCCGCGGGACAGGACCTAGTGGCTTAGCCTCAGGCGCCGAGTCGGTGGAGAGAGGATCGTGGCGCAGGTCAAGTGTCGCGGCCAGCTCGGTGTCGATCCTCGACGCGGCGTCAGGCAGACCACAGTCACCACGGGCCATGCTGGTCGACACGCGGCTACCAACGGTGCAAGGAGCATTCGACCTTGTGCTCGCGACCAGCCGATTACGGGTCCACTGTTATTCATGTCAGTAAATGTTAAGAATTGCCGACCCGTGTCAAATATTCCACTAGCCTGGGGGTACGCGCTTCCCGAATGTCGGTTGATGCTATCGGGTGATGACCCACGCCAGGGCTGTCGATCACACATGGATCACGCATCGATCGCACAATTGTTGACATAAGTGCCCCGTAGGGCCGCCTCGGACATAGGGTCCGGACGCCAGCGGTGGATCTGCCAGCGGGACTACTGTCGAGGGCCGATCGAAGCCGTACCGACAGCTCTTGGCCGATCAAGATCGGGCTCTGTCAGTCGTCGCTGAGCTTGATCCGTCCGCCGTTGAACTCCGGCTTGAGCACGAGTTTTACGACGTGGGTCGCGCTGGTGGCGTGGTCAACGCCGCCTCCGACTGTCAGCACGCTCCACAGGCTGGCCTTCGCCTCGCCCTTACGGGTGTTCGTGACGACCACCTGCAGCTGCACCTCGACGCTCTCGCAGGAGAATGCGAGATCCTTGCCTTGGGCGCGTTCGACGGCCACCGTGAGCTGATCGCGCAGACTCTCCAACGCGTCGGCGAGCAGCAGGTCACCCTGGATCAGCCCGCCTTGTGACAACTTCTCTTCCGGGTCCACGCCGACATTCCTATCGTAATTGTCCGCGCGACGTTCACCTCTTACCGCCCGGAGAACTCGACCGGGACAGCCGGTGGGTGGTCATGCGTTCACGGTAGTCGATCTCCATTGAGGATCAACGGACCGGACGAACGGCCACTGTGCGGCGGACCGGCGCGCGATAGGAAAGGTGCTGTGACTGTCGATGACAGCTTTTCCCGAGTGGTCGAGGTCCGGGGTGCCGACTCGGGGCGCGGATCCGGATACGCGGTGTCCGCCGACCTCGTCCTGACCGCGGCGCACGTCATCGGCGGCGACTCCGCGCGGGTCATGGTGGGCGACGAGGAAGTGCTCGGCACCGTCGTCTGGCGCAACACCGGCCTCGACGCGGCGCTGATCCGGCTGCCAGGCCCACGCTGGGAGCCGCGGGCCGTCCGATGGGCGGTGCTGTCCGGGGTGCGTCGCGTCCAGTTCACGGCCGTCGGCTTCCCGAAGGTGCAGAAGACCGGTGACGGCCGGACGGTCGAGGAGGCGGTGGCCGGATTCATCATGCCGTTGACCGGCCTGCGTACCCGTCGGTACGGGCTCAACGTAGAAACCGCGCTGCCCGCCGGCACGACCCGGCAGTGGTCCCTCTGGGGAGGCCTGTCCGGCGCGGCGGTCCTCGACGAGAATCACGAGTACGTGCTCGGCATCGTCATCGAGGTCCCGATCGCTTTCCAGCCGTCCCGCCTGGAAGCCCAGCCGGTGGCCGCACTCTTCGACGACCCGGAGTTCACCCGGCTGGTCGGCGTTGACTCCTCGGCGCTGGTCGGCTTCCCGCCGCCGCCGCCACCGCCCCCCTCGGAGTGGGAGTCCGCCCGGGAGCGGCTGACCGGCCGCGGGATCGGGATGACGTTCTGGACCGACGAGGAGATCGCCGCGGGCTGGGCAGAGTCGGGCCAGGACGACCCGCCACTGGAGGAGGGGCAGCCGGTCGACGTCATCTCGCTGCGGCGCGGCGAAGTGCACAACCTGCAACGCGCCTTCGGCGCACTGGGCCGGGCGTTCGACACTTGGCTGCGTGCCGAGCCGCGCAAGCGCGTCCGAGACCCGCTGCGGATCTTCTGGATCACCGGGGAGCCTGGAACGTTCCGCGACCGGGCGCTGCTCGCGATCCTCGCCCGGGCCGGCACGACCGCCGAGGTGATCGGTGACGCCGGCCTCGACCCGTCCCTCGCCACCACGGCGATCGTCGAGTTCGCGGCGCCCGTCCTACCCAAGGCCCGTCGCGTCGTGGGGGTGAACCTGAGCCGGTCGGCCACCACGAAGGACTGGGCCGATCTGGACACAAGGCTGCGCCAGACGGCCGGCCGGGGCGGGACCCGGCCGTTGCTTATCGTGGCCGGTTCGGCAGAACAGGAACAGGCTGTCTACGACGAGCTGCGGCACTCGGCTGAGCTGGACCCGTACGACGTGAAGGGCAACCCGGCGCCGTCCCCGGCGAGCGATGCCGGCGCGACCGGCATGAACAGCCAGTCGCTGGGCGCCGACGACATCTTCTACCGCGGCCTGCCCAGCACCGCCCAGGAGCTGCTGGGCCGGGAACGCGAGCTGGCCGAGATCCGCGCCGCCTGGGCCTCCGGGCAGACTCGGATCCTCACCATCGTCGCCCCGGGCGGGGTCGGCAAGTCCTCGCTGGTCAACCAGTGGCTGCGGGAGATGCGCGACCAGGACTACCACTACCCGGCAGTCCGCAAGGTGCTCGCCTGGTCGTTCTACAGCCAGGGGACCCGCAACAACCTGGCCTCGGCCGAGACGTTCATGATCGCTGCGCTGGAGTGGTTCGGCGACCCGGAGGCGGCCCGGCAGAACGGGCCGGACCGGGCCCTCGCCCTGGCCGAGCACGTGCGCGACCAGCCCACACTGCTGATCCTCGACGGGGTCGAGCCGCTGCAGCACCCGCTGGCCGCCGGTGAGGTCGGCGGCCGGTTCACCGACACCTCGATGACGGCGTTCCTCGACGCGCTCGCCGAACCCGGTCCACCCGGATTCTGCCTGATCACCACCCGTGTGCCAGTGGCCGACCTGGAGGGCGATGCCGTCCACGAGATGCTGCTGGACAACCTCGACGACCGGGCCGGCGCGGAACTGCTCAGGAACATCCTCGGCCGATCCGCGAAACCCGACGAACGGGAGCTGCGGGCGGCGGTCCGCGAAGTGGACGGCCACGCGCTGGCCCTCAACCTGCTCGGCCGGTACGTGCGGGACGCGCACGCCGGGCGGCTCTCCGGACGCAGGGAGCTGGAGTCGCTGGCGGTCGCCGTGGACGACGGCGGCCACGCCCGGCGGATCATGGAGACCTCGGCCGGCTGGCTGGAGCAGCACCGGCGGCTCGGCGAGCTGACCCTGCTCAACATAATCGGCCTCTTCGACCGGCCGGCGCCGCCCGAGGCGATGGCGGCCGTCCTGGGCGCCGGGACCGACCGGCTGGCTGACGGCCTCGACCGTGTAGGCGGTGACGAGTGGAATCGTGCCGTGGCCGCGCTACGCCGGATGGGCCTACTCAACACCGAGACTCCAGGGCAACCTGGTGTGCTGGACGCGCACCCGCTGGTCCGCGAACACTTCCGCGACCGGTTGAAAACGCATGACCTGGCGTCCTGGAAGGCCGGCAACGGCGCGTTGTTCGAGCACTACCGTGGCTCGGCACCGCCGTTGCCGGACCGGGCCGCGGATATGAACCTGCTGTACGCCGCGGTCAACCACGGCTGCGCGATCGACCGCCACCAGCAGGTGTTCGACGAGGTCCTGGTGCCGCGGGTGTGGCGGGGCACTCAAAGCAGCTTCTCGACGCGCCGCCTCGGCATGGCCGGGTCGGAGATCGTCGCGCTGTCGAACTACGTCCGCCTGCCCAACTGGAACGAGCTGCGCGACCTGTCACTCACCTTCGAGGCCGAGCTGACCGTGCTGTCGAACGCGAGTCTGCGCCTGCGCCAGCTCGGCCGGCTACACGACGCCCGGGCCAGTTGCGGCGCGGTGCTCGACGCTCTGGACGAGCGACCGGACGCCGAACCCGGCCATGTCGAACAGGGCGCTTACACCGCCTGCCTGGACACCGAACTGCTGGTCGTCGCGGGCGCCCTGGACCAGCCGCTCGCGGGAGAGGAGGCATCCGCCCGGCAGACCGCACTGCGGGCCATCGACTTCGCCGATCGCGGCAACGACGCCTACTTCCGGATGTACGCCCGGTCGTGCGACGCGGAGGTGTCGTTCATGCTCGGCGACCTTGACGGGGCTGGCGCCCGATTTGCCGAGGCGATGGCCGTGCCCGGTTCCCGGCTTCCATTCCTCTACTCGCAAAACACCTACCGGTACGGCTACTACCTAATCGAGACGGGTCGGGCAGCCGAGATCCTGGCCGGCGCCGAGGACCCCGGTTGGGCGCTGAACGGCGACGACTCATCGCAGCTGTCGCTCGCCCTCCGCAAACTGATTGTGGGCGCCGCCGTGCGCTCCGTCGCCGAACAGGGCAAGGCCGCTCCGAACATGCTGGCCAACGCGTGGAAGCAGCTGGATAGCGCGGTGGTGGCGCTGCGCAGCGTCGGCTACACCGACTACCTGATCCGCGGTCTGCTGGAACGAGTCCGCGCCCGATCGGTCGGCGCGCCGACCGAAAACTACGCCGGTGCGCTGCGGGACCTGGAACGCGGCGAAGTCGAGGCCGAACGCGGCGGCATGCGCCTGTTCACCGCCGACATCCACCTCTTGCGCGCCGAGCTGCACCTGGCGTACTGGCCCGCGATGACCGGCCGGGAGCGGGACAACGTCGCGCCGCGGATCCAGGACGACGTCCGAGCGGCGGGCGACCTCGTCCGCGCGCTGAACTACGGCCGACGTAGCCGCGTCCTTGCCGCCCTCGAAGAACGAGTTCAGACGACCACGCGACGATAGGCATCCGGCCGCTGCGGATCATATGGGCCGTCGGTAAGCCCCATCATGCGCAGCGTCGCCGAGCCGTCGTTGCGAATGGCATGGGACGCGCCGAGCGGGATGGTGATCACAACGGTGCCCGACCCGGCAAAATCTCGACGGCGCACTTCGGTGCCGTCACCTTCGTCCCAATGTAGCGACCAGCGGTCGTCGGCCATGATGACCAGGATCTCTCGCCGGACCGTGTGGTAGTGGTTGCCCCGCACCGCGCCCGGCTCAATGGCGGCGACGTGCATGTCGGCGACCGGGAACGGATCCTTCAGCAGCTCTGCCGGGATGCTGAAGCTGCTACCGCGAGCATCACCGGTGTCTGGCAACTCGACCACGGACAATAGGAGATCAGGCACCCCGAGACCGTCTCACACCTCGCTTCGGGACTCAAACGGCCGGATGCTCGCCCGGGGAGATCAGGTTGGTGGTCATCTCCGCGCCGGGGGGAATCGACGTGGAGGCGTTGCTTCTCCTCGTTCACGAACATGATTTCCAGATGGCCGATAAACGCCGATCGAGCCGGTAAAATCGCCGGATTCTGTGCGCCTTCGTGGCTAGCACGAGCAGGTCGTGTCAAAGAGCAGCTTAGACGCTGCCCGGATCCGCTGCCCGGACCCGGTGTTGGATTGGGCTACTCGGCCAGCCATGGTTGAACCTCCATGCCTCTGTCGATCGGCGACGCTACGCGACGAGTGTGGACCCCGCGCTGGCTGTGGCTCCGGCTCGACGACGCCTCGGCGGTGCAGACGGGCTGGTGCGCCACGTACGCCGGCTCGCGCGCTGGCTCAACGTCGGGCGACGTGCAGGCGTTCGCTCTTCCGCTGTGAACGTCACTTCGGTCAGGTGACCATCACTCGTCGATGGTCATGTGGGGTTGCCTGGATCGCGGCTGGGGTCGGTCGGGAAGTGCTTTCGCCGTACCGTCGTGGCGTACGTTTCGGCCGGCTTGATCAGCGAGGTGCCATCGCCGTTGCAGGGTATCGCGTGATGATCGCGACCTGACGCAGCCCGGGAGCCGAACCACCGACAGGCGGAAACGTCGACGCCGTGTCTCCCGCCGCGGACCTGTAGTGCCTGGCACTACTCGGCATCACCTGAGCAGTACAAACACGTCATCGATAGCCCTCATTGACCGTCAAGAACGATTGTGCTTGAATTCCTAGCAGGCACAGATTTGAGTTGGCAAACGAGGACTACTCGACGGAGGTTGGGCATTCCGGATGGACGCGGAACCTGCGGAGCCGGCTCGAACCATCAAGGGCGCCATCCCGGCGAGCGCATTCGGATTCAGTCTGGCGCGCATGCTGATCGACATACCCTTTCTGTCTTCGGAGGAAGCCGTCACGCAGTTGACGGAGACAGTCAATGCATCCCGTGCGCTGACCGGGGCACCGGACGGGCCGATCCGCATCGAGAATCTGGACGACGTCGTCTTGAACCCGTCGCGGTTCGTCTCGTTCGATTCCTACCCGGAGCCACGGCCAATGCAGCGGCTTCCCGACGGCCGTCCGTACCCATTCGGAAACGGGCCGGCCGGGGTCCAGGAAAATGCGGTCGCGTGGGCTGACAGCAACCTCAAGGTCAGTGCCGAGCGGATCGGCGGCCTTCTTTCACTCCCCGGCCCCCGCATCGAGAGCCTCGCCTGGGCCCTACTGCGCGGTTTCGGCATCCTTCTGCGCGCTGATGGCGGCCTGCTCTGCGATACGATGGGATTCAACACCTCGCCCTACCTGCAGGAGCGCTTGGTTCAGCTCGCGCTGGGCGGCCGAGCCCACGTCGTCTTCGACGACCGTGACCGCCGCGGAGCGCAAGCCAACAAACTCGTTGAACTGGCGCTCACCGCTGTCGCTGATATGCCGCTCGAGGAGCTGATCCCAGTGAGCCTCGCGGTCGGCTCGAGCCGGCGCGCGATGCTACGATTCGGGCTTGCGAGCCGGGATGATGCGCACCCTTCTTGCCAGATCGTCCAAAATCTGGCAGAGCATGCGACCCGCGACGCCTCCGCCCTCCGGTTCCCCGTCGACGCTAGCGACACATTCCTGAGGAAGCTCTCTCGGGGTCCCCAGCGCTTGGGTGTCGTGCTCGACGACAACGGCGAGGCGGCCGCCGATGTCCTCGTCGTGCAGAGATTGCTGCAGCGGAATGCGGAGTTGTGCGTGGTATTCGTGCTGAACGAGTATCCCCTCAGCGTGAACATCTCCCGGCGCACGTTCGAAAAGCTCCTCGGCAGCGATCTCTATGCGCCTCTTCGGCGCGCGTGCGAGGACGGGCGGGTCGAACTGGTCTTCGAACGCCAGATGTTCAACAACCTTCACCCGGAACTCTTGTCGCCCACCACTCGCGAGGCACTTCTGAATTGCGATGCGTGTTACTTGAGAGGAGTCGGCCTATTTGAGGTATTCACTAAGGCCGGCGCGCCCGAACGCTATCACGCATTCATTGTGCATGGCCCCAGCAGCATATCTGTCACCGGGATGGAAGATGGCGACGCGGTCTTCGCTCGCATTGAGCCCGACGCTGTGGGATATGCGGGCTCGGGCCGAAGTCTGCGCACTCTGCGCGAACTGTCCGCTCAACGCCTCGAATCGCATGCCTGATCGGTCGCCCGGAGGTTTAAGTGTCAACCGAGACGAATTTCAACTGTCGGTTCTGTGATCGGCCCGACCCGGAGCGAATCATCGCGATGGGTGATTCCGAGTACCTTCAACTCTCGCTCGGGCCGCTCGTCGAAGGGCACACCATGGTGGTGACCCGAGAACATTATTCATGTTCCGCTGAAACGCCAGCAGAACAGTTCGACCGCATCTTCCGGACGGGCGAGGACGCGCTCGCTCGGCTGTCAGAAATCTACGGTTCGGACGGGGGCACCATCTTCGAGCATGGCCGCAGCGGCGCTTGCCTGCCTCCTGGCCACGGCGATGACCACTGTTTTCACGCTCACGTCCACCTGTTGCCGGTGAAGGTCGCCGTCACCGAATCGATCGTGAACCGATACAAGATTCAGCGCCTCAGCGACTGGGGCGAGGTCCGCGCGACCTATCAGCAGGACGGGAAGCCGTACCTGCTGACACGGGACGCCAGTGGCATCGCCTACGTGGCCGATCCGCAGGACCTGCCCCGCCACTACCTCCGTTCCGTCGTGGCCGAGCAGTTCGGCATGCCAGAGCTGGCCGACTGGGTCGCGTTCTCGGGATACCGCACCATAGCCGCTTCCATCGAGAGAATCGGCACCCAATTGGCCGACACCGTCAAGTCGAAGACGGCGTGAACATGCGTCCGAAGCGGAGCTGACGCCGATGCGCTGGCTTGTCACTGGAGCATCCGGCCTCGTAGGAAGTGACGTGGCCGCCGTCCTGCGCCATACTGGCCGACGTAACGACGAGTTTAGCTTCGTCACGAGGTGTGAGCTCGACATCACCGACGCCGCGGCGGTTCGGGCCGCTGTGGCCGGCCATGACCTCGTCATCAATGCGGCAGCCTGGACGGATGTGGACGGTGCCGAATCCAACGAGGACCGAGCGACGAGGGTGAACGGCATGGCAGTCGAACTTCTGGCGAATGCGTGCGTGCAAGTCGGGGCGCGACTGTTCCATCTTTCCACCGATTACGTCTTCGCCGGAAACGCACGGACGCCCTATGCCGAAGACGCGCCGACCGGTCCCATCAATGCTTACGGCCGAAGCAAGTTGGCCGGCGAACGTGCGGTGCTTAGCGCACTTCCCGATACGGGATATGTCGTTCGCACCGCCTGGCTCTACGGCGCGCACCGCGACAATTTCGTCACGAAGATGCTGGACCTGGCCGAAGCTGGCCGGACGGCGGAGGTGGTCACCGACCAGATCGGGCAACCAACCTGGTCCTTCTCCTTCGCCAATGGACTGGTAGCGCTCGCCCGTGCCGCGGCGCACGGCGAGGTGCCCGCCGGCATTTACCATGTCACTGCCGCCGGGCAAACTTCGTGGTACGGCTTCGCCCGCGCGATTCTCGCTCTCTCCGGCTACGAACCCAGCCTCATTCGGCCGATTGGCAGCGACCGGCGTCGTCGACCCGCTCGCCGTCCGGCGTTCAGCGTGCTCGGCCACAGCCGATGGCAATCTACCGGGCTCTGGCCGATGATTGGTTGGGACGATATGCTGCGAGAGGCAATGACGTCATCGTATCTGCGAATACCAGCAAATCCAAGCTGAAAATGCGGAATAGGTTCTATAATTATATGTCTGAATGTGATTGGTAATTCGTCTGCCATGAAGATTACTCCGCTCGCGATTGCCGGTGCGTGGGAGGTCTCTCCGGTCCAAAACCGCGACGACCGCGGGGTTTTCCTGGAGTTGTATCGGGACGAGCAGTTTTCCGCCGCCGTCGGGTATGCCTTTCCGCTCGCCCAGGCCAATGTGTCTGTCTCGGCCAAGGGAGTTGTGCGTGGCATTCACTATGCAGATGTCCCACCTGGGCAGGCGAAGTACGTCACCTGTGTTCAGGGGGCGGTGTTCGACGTGATCGTCGACATCAGGGTCGGCTCGCCCACGTTCGGCCGGTGGGAGGCGATACGCCTGGACGATACGGAGCGGCATGCCGTCTATCTGTCGAGCGGCCTCGGTCACGGGTTCTGCGCACTCACCGACAACGCCGCCGTAACCTATTTCTGCTCCACTACCTACCACCCGAGCAGGGAACGCGCGGTGCATCCCCTAGACTCTCAGCTCGCGATTGATTGGCCGGTCGACGACATCCGGCTCTCCTCTCGAGACATGGGCGCGCCCAGCCTGGCCGGCGCGTTGGAGGCCGGACTCCTTCCCCCTTTCGACAGCTGCCGCGCCCGGCGGGAGGCGTAGTTGACCGGGAGCTCGGCGGGCAGCGCCTCGGGGCTACGTCGTGCATGGCTTCCCGTGACACCCGTCCAAAGCTCGATCTGGATGGGTGAGCGTGGTTGGTCCGGCACCGCACGCTATCTGGAGTCGCTGACTTTCGGTCGCTCGCCTCGCCAGAGCTGCCGCTGCCACTGCTCGGGCGGAGTCGCTGAGGGCGGTGCTGTCGCGGCACAACGTCTTCCGGAGCGAATACCGGCTGCGGCATGGTCAGGCTCAGCGTGCCGCCGTGCCGGGCGACACATCTCCCATCGAGATTCTGAACGTGGAACCGGCCGCAGTGCGGGATGCGGTTCACGGCTTTGTCACCGCCCCTCTCGATGTGGATCCGGCCGCGTCGTGCGCGGACTTTTCGTCTGCTCGTCTCTCCGAGGGCCACACGTCGGTCCTAGCCTTCCACCACGTGGTCGCGGATGACTGGACGCTCGACCTCGTGACCCAGTAGGTGGCCGAGATCTGTCGTGTCTGGCGGAGGACCGGGAAATCGCTCTGCTTGGCGCGGTATAACTCGGCTCCTACTTGACCGGGCGCGGCGGCGCCTCCCGGCCCGGTCCCTCGTCCTTGGCGCGAACGTCTTGGCGGGGCGCCGCCGGTTACCGCACTACCCGAGGATCGGCCGCCACCCGGGACGTCTACGTTCCGGGCCACCGGGAGGCTTTCGACCCAGGCAGCCACGGCCGGCGCTGACCCGGGCACTGCGAGCGAAGCCGTCGTCTGTGCTGCTCGCGGCGACACACGCTCTCGTCTCCCCGCCACGCCGGCCAGGACGATCTCATCATCGGCATGCCGTGGTCCGCGCGTACCTCACCGCAGACCGATCACCTCGCCAGTGCTTCGTGGACATGCTCCCGATCCGGCGGACGCTGTCAGGCTCGATGGCGTTTTCGCAGCTGGTTCGGCTCGTCACTGACAAAGTCGGCAGTGTGGCGAACGGGGTTTCCTCCGCGGACCTCTCGGGGGAACTGACAGCCGACTCCCCGCTGTGCCGGATCGTGGCCACGGTCAGCGAACGAAAGACAACGCTCGACCTGCCCGCTCTGAAAGATAGAACGGCAGTGCCCGCACGACGGGACGTCGAAGTACGACCTATTCTACTATTGATCCGCGGAAGGCGGGGCATCTGGGGTTGCTGGAGCATTCGACCGACCAATTTGTGCGTCTTACGGCCGATCGCCTCGTTGCCAGGCTCGTTCATCTCCTCGCGTCCGCAGCGGCCGACCCCACACCATGATCCGCATCGCCATGATCGACAACCTCGCGAAACGCCTCACCGCCGAAACCACCCCAACCTGGCGGGACACCTAAAGCGGTATAACCCGCAAAGGATATGAACCAGACGTCCTTTAGGAAGGTCGCGCTCGTTCACCGGACCATCACGAGGCCCAGCCCAAGATCAACTAAATTTGCTTTTGGCTCTGCTTGTGGAAGCGGCCGATCACGTTGCGCCTCTGCCGGGGCAGCGGAGGTGGGCGATCTGCAGTACCATTACCTTATGCCAAGAATGCTCATTACTGGAGGCGCCGGCTTCATCGGCGCCAACTTCGTCAATTACACGATTGAGAACCACTCCGAATATGAGATCTGCGTGCTCGATTCGCTCACCTACGCGGGCAGCAAGTCGAGGTTGGACCGTGTCCTTCATCGAATTGATTTCGTGCACGGCGATATATGTGATGCGGAAATCGTCGGGCCCTTGGTGGAGTCGGCTGATCTGGTTGTCAACTTCGCGGCGGAATCACACGTGGACAATTCGCTAGACGATTCCTACCCGTTCGTTCGGACAAACATCATCGGTACATACACATTGCTCGAAGCCATGCGCCGGCACGGCGGTAGATTCCATCACATCTCGACGGACGAGGTGTTCGGGGACCTTCCGCTAGAAACCACTGAGAAGTTCACCGAGAGTACGCCCTACAATCCGTCCAGTCCGTATTCGGCCAGCAAAGCCAGCTCAGACATGCTCGTCCGGGCATGGGCTCGATCCTTCGGTGTTGCCGCGACGCTCTCCAACTGTGCTAACAATTACGGGCCGTTCCAACATGTCGAGAAGTTCGTCCCGCGCCAGATCACCAACCTCATCGGCGGCCGGCGACCGAAGGTTTACGGCACAGGCCTCAACGTTCGAGAATGGACACACGTCGATGACCACAATGCTGCCGTGCACGCGATCCTGTCGCGCGGCGAGATCGGGGAGAGCTACCTCATCGGGTCGGGGAACGAGTTGAGTAATAGACAAGTCGTGGAACTGGTCTTGGATCTTATGGGGTTCGCGCCGGACGCGTACGACCACGTGCCCGATCGCCCAGGGCACGACCTTCGCTATGCGAATGACACCACCAAAATCATGACGGAGTTGGAATGGGTGCCACGGTACGTCGATTTCCGCGACGGTCTGGCGGAGACGATCCACTGGTACCGCGCCAACGAGTGGTGGTGGCAACCGCAGAAGATGGCCGCGGAAGCCCGGTATCAGGCACGTGGGCAATGATTCCGCGTTGCGGCGGCGCCGAGCACGAGCCGGCCCGATGAGCGCTGCCGCTGCCGGGCATGGCGGACCCGCGTCCGTCCGCAGGACGTCTCCGCTGCAAGTGCGCGATTTCCGTCTGCTGCTAACGGCCCGGTCGATCTCCTTCCTCGGCGATGGCATTTACGGGTGTCGGTCGCGTTCGCTGTCTGGCAGATCACCAGCTCAGATCTTGTGCTTCGTTCACCAATTGATGATGGTCGTTGTGTGGGAGTCGAGTTTGGGTTTCGGTATGGTGGCTGCCCGGCCGGGGCGGCCGGGTGTGCCCAGGGTGTTCCGGTGGGTGAGTCGGGCCTTTCGTCTCGCCGGATCGGGGTGTCCGGTTCAGGTGGGTAGGCTGCGGATTTTCTGCCAACCGTGGGTTGGATCGCCTGCGAGGTGATGGTCGATGAGGGCAGCCGCAGGAGGCGTCGGCGGGCGTGGCGGTCCAGGTAGCGGACGTGCAGCAGGTCGCGCAAGGTGTCGGGATAGCCTTGGTGAGCTGCGGGTGGTGGTCGAGGGGCTTGATGCGCCGGCGCAAGGCGGCGACCACACCCTGTCCGCACTCAAATCGATTCGGGCTGCACGCCCGGACGGCGCGCCGATATACGTCATCCTGGACAACCTGTCAGCCAATAAGACCCCAGCTATCCGCGCCTGGGGCGTCCGGAACAAGGTCGAGCTCCGCCTCACTCCGACCAGCGCCTCATGGGCGAACCTGATAGGCCCAGTTCGGGCCACTGCGCATGTTCACGATGGCGAACTCGAACCACCCGAACCACACCGTGCTGGGCCCGTAAGTTGCAGAAATACCTGCGCCGGCGCAACGCCAACGCCCGCCACCCCGACGTCCTGGCCGCCCAACGCCGTGAACGCGCCCGCGTCCGCAGCGAACACCACCGGTGGGGCCGCCGCACCAAAGCCGCCTGAGGCCCCTTAGACCCGGCAAACGTTCATGGACAACGCACTAGCCTGCCGTAGAACCGCACAAACCGGTTGACTCTTTCAGAAAAGCACGCGTCGGCAATGGGGACTCATCGTGCCGACAGCTCGGCGCAAGTTGCGGCTGACGATCATCCGTTTCAGCCAGCGATCGGTTCCGTCATAGCGAGAGAGGAACGGTCGTCTTCCGTGCACTGCCCGGTAGTTGTCGACGATCAGCAGGTCCCCCTGGCCGACGACGACGCTTCGGTCGTTCGCCATCAGTAGCGCCATGAGCGTGTCCAGCGCCGCCTCGGCTTCCTCGTCGGCGCCCGTCATGAACGGCCGGTCAATGCAGAGGTAGGGATTGGCCGGGTCGCCCGAGAGCACGGGCACGGCCGGCGGCGAATCCCGCAGCTCGATCGCCCGGGCGAGCGCCCGTGACTCCGGGTGGCGAGCCGCCAGCTGCCGAATGTGCTCATCGTCCGGGCGGATGTAGAACCGCGGCTGCGACAGGATGAGTCGGTGTGCGGGGCTCAGTTTCAGGTCCGCCACCGAGGCGAGGCACGTGGGCACAGCGTCGTGGTTGCGCACTCCGAACAGCAGCAGATAGTCGCAGCGGTCCGGGTGAAAGCCGTCCTCGGTGTGAAACTCGAGGAGCGTGTCGCTGCTGTAGCCGTTCTGCCGCTTCTCATCGCCCCGCATGGGCAGCAGGTTCTGGATGATGGAGGAGTCCTGCAGAGTCGCCCATGTGTAAGGCTCGCCCAGGACCAGCCCACACATGGCCAGCAACATGTCATGGTCGGTCGTGGGCACCTGGAGCGCATCTGCCCAGGAGGGTGGTGTCGGGCCGGTCGCTTCGTTGGAGACAGGGTATCCGTGCAGGACATACGCGGCGGCGAACTCGGTCCTCCGGAAATGCTCCAGCACCCGACGCAGACCGGAGGTCAGCCGGGACGCCAGGTCCCAGTGCTCGTCGTAGAAGCGTGGGTCTCTCAGGGAGAGGGCCGAGTCAGCGAGGGTGTCGTATGTGTCGCGGACAGCGGCGATGTCCTCCGTCGTCAAGGTGTAGTGCACCACGGAGTCCTGAGCCATCGTGATCCAATCTCAAAGCTGCTGGCGAACAGTGTTTTCGATAAGCCGCAGCACAGCCGGCCGGTGCTCATCGAGGTAGAAGTGGCCCCCCGGAAAGCCATGCATAGTGGGCGGGATCTCGGTGAGATCACCCCAGGGACGGAGCCGGTCCATCGACACGATGTCGTCGTTGCCGTAGAGCACGTGCACCGGTCCGGGTACGGCAGGGCCTGGCCGGAAACCGTATTCCTCGACACGGCGGTAGTCCGCGCGCAGCGGTGGCACGATCAACGCGGCCAGGGTGGGCTGGTTGAGCACCTCCTGCGGGACGGCACCGTGCCGTCCGGCGACCGCCCGCAGGAGCTCGGCGTCGCCGAGGTGCGCCAGCGGCGCCTCGCGGCGCGGCAGGTGTGGCGCCGGGCAGGCGGACAGCCACAGGTGACGCGGCACATCCCGGCCGAGGGTGATGAGCTTCCGGGTCATCTCATACGCGAGCAGGGCGCCCATGCTGTGTCCGAAAAGGCCGAAGGCCCCGCTCGGCGCCACCTCGGTCAACAGGGCAGAGACGAGGCCGTCGAGCGTTCCCGGATCGGGCTCGCGCCGGCGTCCACCGCGGCCTGGGTACCGCACCCCCACCAGCTCGATGTTCTTCTCGCTGAACACGGATCGGGAAAACTCCGCGCCGGTTCCCCCGGCATGGGCCAGGTAGTAGACCCGGAAGGGGGCCGACGACTCCGGCGGGCGGACGCCCGGGGAGACATCGGCGGCCGACCGGAGCGCGGCATCGGCGAACATCACGCGTCCGTCGGCTCTGGCGCGAAGTCGCAGACGTACGTCTGGTGGATTGCTTTACGGAGCGCCTGGAGCGCGTCGTGATCGGAAGCGTGTCCGTACACCGTGCACAGCTGGCTCACCGATCCCGTTCGCCAGTCGACCACGGACCCTGGCCGGGCAACGGCGACCATTCGGTCGACGCCGTCCATGGCGCGCAACGCGTCAAGGCCGCGGACTCGAGTGATCCGGACCCGATCTTGCGGCGACAGAATACTCATCTCGAACACGACATTGCCGTCCGGCGGTGGCGCCGACGGATGTGGCCGGCGCCCGACGGCGACCTCGAAGGCCATGGCGACCGGGTCGCGGCCACCGGCCTTGCGGACAATGTCGGCCACCCCGCCGCCGAGCCGGCCGTTCACCTCGATGATCTTCGGTCCGGCCGGGGTGAACTTGACCTCTGTGTGCGTGATCCCGTGCCGCACGCCGAGGGCACTGATCGCCTCGGCCGCAAGGCCGTTTACGCTGGCCAGCGTCTCGTGGTCGAGGGTCGACGGGAAGAAGTCGCCGGTCTCGCGAAACGGCACCGCCAGCGGGAATTTCCCCAGCGTCACCACGTGCCTGCTCTCGCCCTCGAAGCTGACATGCTCCACCGACACGTGGTCGCCCCACCGCGGACCGGCCGGTCCGGGGTCGCCGACCAGAAGTTCCTCGACGACGAACTCCTCGCGCATGACGAGGGCTTCCTCAACGGCCTGCCAGTCCTTGTGGTCGTCGATGCGGAACGTGTCGCGCGAATGCGTGCCGACCGCCGGCTTGAGTACCACCGGCAGGCCGATCCGGTCGATCGCTCGGCCGACCTCCTCGAGGGTGTGCACCGATTCGTACCGCACCGCGTCGACACCGGCCTCGGCGAGTCGCCGGCGCTGGGCGGATTTCCGGGTCAACCGGTCGAGCGTGGCGAGGTCGTGTCCGGGTAGACCGATCCGGTCGGCGAGTTCGCTGGCGAGGCGGAGCGCGTACTCGCTGAAGGTCAGCACGCCCGCCGGAGCGAGCCCACGTACGTGCGCCGTGACCTGTTCCAGGTCCAGGCCGCGGATGTCGTGGCTGTCGGCGAGTTCTTCGATGAACTCGGCTGTCTGGGCCACATCGGGTCGGCTGCTGTCGTACAGGAAGTAGAGCTCGCAGATGTCCTCGGCGCCCGAGACTATCTCCAGCGGAGTGGCGGCGCCGTTGTCGTACACGACGACAACAAGTGGGAGCGCCATGTCGTTCGTCAATGTCCGTCCCTGATCTCGGTGAAGCCCGGCCTACCGGTTCGGTAGCTCGCTGGCACATGCCGCGGTCACCGCGGCGAGCGTTGCCTGGAAGAAAATCGCGTCCAGCGGCACCTCGACCCGCAGGCGATCCTCCAACTGAGCCGCCAGCAATACTGCGGAAAGCGAGTTCCCGCCGAGGTCGAAGAAGTCGTCGGTGTCGGCGCAGTCACTCAGCTCGAGCACATCCAGCCAGATCGACCGGACCGTTTCGGCGAGTTCCGCATCGGTGGGCACAAGGTTCTCCAGTGGTCGCTCGCCGGGTCGCGATCCGGCGTTCATCGGACGGACGGCGTCATTGAGCTGTCGGCCACCGCCAGCGCCGTCCAGGTGTGATCGAGGTCTTCGCGCTCCGCCGGCACATCCAGCACCAGAGTCCGGACGCCCAGGTCGAGGTACCTTCGGAGCAGCGCACCGACCTCCTCGTACGAGCCGACGAGGTACGGGCAGAAGGTTCGATAGCTCCGGAACGGATAGAGCCAGTACGGGTCTCGATCGTGGCCGGACGCCGTCGTGCTCAGGTCCGCGTACCACCGGGAGTCGGACATTCGGGCGGTCATCCGGTGCAGCTGTTCCCCGGCCAGGTCGACCGGGAACCGGGACATGGCCGCGTCCCATGCGGCCCCGCTGGTGCACCGGGCGATCACCCCGATCCTGATGCCCCAGTGCCCACCGGTCTCGTCGGGTTGTGTCGCGTACTCGTGGGGAGTCAGCGGATACGCCAGCCGGATCGCCCCCAGCGCCTGGGCCGCATGCCGGCTGGCCGGCGAGGAGCCAGAGAGGTAGTAGGCCGGCAGCAGTTCCTCGGACGTTCGATGCGGCAGGGTCGCGCCCTTGAGGCGGTAGTGTTCCCCGGCGTATGTCACCGGCCGGCCAGCCGTCAGGAGCATGCGCATGACCTCGGCGTATTCCGCGAGTCGCGCGTAGCGGGTGTCGTGCTCGAGCTCGTCACCCATCGCCCGCAGGTGGGTCGGCGAGCCACCTGTCACCAGGTTGATCGCGAGCCGGCGTTCTTGCATGAAAGCCATGGACATGACCATCCGGGCTGCCGCGTACGGCGACATGTAAGCCGGTTGGGTAGCCACCAGCGGTAGAATCCGTTCGGTGGCCTCGACGACCGCCTGGGCTACCAGCCATGGATCAGCCAGCGAGTTGTCGGTGTAGATCAGCATCCCGGCGCAACTGGCTTCCTCGGTCCACCGCGACACCTGACCCACCCGGTCGAGAAAGGCCTTCCCGCCGGGCGCTTCGGAAGGTGGGCAGGTAGTGAACACCTCGAGCTTCATCGGCTCGCGTCTTTGCGGGGTTTCCACACCCGCCGGGTTCAGCACGCCGTCACCACTCTGACCGGCAGCGAGGTCATGCCCAGGATGAAGTTGGAGCGCAGCCGCCGCACCTCGCCGGCCAGGTGAAGCCGTACACCCCTGCCCAGCAGCGCCTTGTAGAGAATAGAGAGCTCCGCATTGGCGGTCGGTGCGCCGATGCACCGGTGAAGGCCGTTGCCGTATGTGACGTGCCGATTCGGCGAACGAGTGATCTCGAAGCGCTCGGGCGCGACGAAGTGCTCGTCGTCGAAGTTGGCCGAGGCGTTCCAGAGCGCGACGAGCTGTCCCTTGCCGATCTCTTGCCCGCCGATCACGATGTCCCGGGTGGACAGCCGGGCCACGTAGGCGTTGGTCGAACTCCAGCGCAAGATCTCGTCCAGTGCGGAAGGCAGCAGCTCCGGATCGGCGAGCAGCCGGTCGTACTGGTCGGGGTTGGTCAGCAGAGCGTGCAGACCGGTGCAGGCCGTGTACGAGGAGGTCTCGTTGCCGCCGACCGCCACGTTCATGCAATTGTAGAGGACTTCGTCTCCGGTCATCGGGCGTCCGTTGACCTCGGCGTGCGCCAACATGCTGACCACGTCGTCGCCTGGGTCGCGGCGTCGCTCCTTGACCAGATCGGCGAAGTACTCGAACACCTCACTCTGCAACCAGGCCAGCCGTAACCGCTCATCATCGTCGATGTCCACCAGGGCCGGATCACGGAAACCGATCATCCGGCGGGTGATTCCGATCAGTTCGTGAGCCTCGGCATGTCCGACGTTCATCATCGTCATGACCGCTCCGGCGGGGAGCGCGGTGGCCACTTCGGTGGCGAAGTCACCGCCGCCATCTTCGACCAGCCGGTCGACGGCCTGGTCCACCAGAGCGGACACCTGCTGCCCTACGCGGGCCACCATCGTCGGGGAGAACGCCGGATAAAGCACCTGGCGCAGCATGCGATGACGAGGCAGGTCCGAGGCGACCAGCATCTTGCCGGCCGCCGTGTCCCGCTCGTTGCGGAACGAACCTCCGAGGACGGCTCCGGCCGACGAGCTGAAACCCACATGATCCCGGTAGGCGGAGACCACATCGGCGTACCGGCACAGCGACCAGAAGCCCTCACCGCGCGGCCCACCGCTCCAATGGACTGGGTCCTCCTGCCGCAGCCGAGCGAACACGCTGTGGTGCTCGCCGCGGACGAAGAGGTCCGGGTCGGTCAGGTCGGCGGCGAAGGTGTGCGTCACCGCGTTTCCTCGCGCTCGCTGATGACGGCGGCCAGGTCACGCAGGACGGTGTTGTCCAGGACGTCCCGGAATTCCAGACTGACCCCCAGGTTGCGCTTAATTCGCCGCTGTAGCCGGAACGCCAGCAGGCTGTGCCCGCCGAGATGGAAGAAGTCGTCGGTGGCGCCGATATTCTCCGCGCTCAGGAGTTCTTCCCACTCCCGAGCGAGCCACTTCTCCCGCGGCCCCGACGGCTCGACGTGGTTGGCCCTGCGCTCTACGTGGCCGTCCAGCGTCGCCCGGAGTGCGTCCCAGTCGCGCTTGCCGTGGTCAGTCATCGGGATGCGGTCGAGGACGACGAACTCACTCGGCACCATGTAGTCCGGCAGCACCTCGACGGCGTGGTCACGCAATGCGCGCACGGTGACGGTGTCCTGCGGCACCACGAACGCCATCAGTCGGCAGTCCTCGCCCTGACCCCAGCTCAGCACGGCGACCTCGACGACATCGCGGTTGTGGGCCAGGGCGCGCTCCACCTCACTCGGCTCTACCCGGTATCCCCGGATCTTCACCTGGTCGTCCGCCCGACCGACGAACATCAGCTCGCCGTGCGAACCCCAGAAGGCCAGATCGCCGGTCGCGTACATGCGGGAGCCGTTCGTCGCGAACGGGTCCGGCAGGAAGCGCCCCGCCGTCAGGCCCGGCGCACCGAGGTAACCGCGAGCTACTCCGGAGCCGCCGATGTGCAGCTCGCCCACAGCACCGGCCGGCACGGGCCGGAGCCGTTCGTCGAGAACGTAGGCTGTGGTCCCGGCGAGTGCGGTGCCGATCGGCACGCTGTCAGCGTCCGCTGCGAGGGTCGACACCTCGTGTGCTGTGCACGCTGTCGTCGCCTCGGAGGGGCCGTAGAGGTTGAAGAATCGACCGCCGAAGCCGGTGGCGAGCAGTTCGTGACAGGCGGTTGGGGAGAGCACGTCGCCGCCGGTGTGCAGAATCCGTACCGAGACGAAGGCGTCCCGGTCCTCGCGGAGGATGTGGTTGATCGCCATGGTCGGCACCAGGATCGCGCTGATCCGGGCTCGTCGCAGCTCCCGCCGGATGTCAGTCTCCAGCAGCTCCGCGATGGCTGGTAGTACGGACACCGTCGCCCCCGCGGCGAACGCGCACCAGGTTTCGAACTGAAAGGCGTCGAAGGACAAGCTCGACACCTGGGCCACCCGGTCAGCCGGGGTCAGTGCCGGCAGCGCTGGGTTGTGCGCGAACGAGGCCAGGTTCCGGTGCTCCAGAACGATCGCCTTCGGTGTGCCGGAGCTACCCGAGGTGAACAGGACGGCGGCGGCATCTCGCGATGCGACCTCGACGGCAGGTGCGGCCACCTCCGCTGCGTCCGCCGAGGCGCGGGTCCAACCCACCACCCGCCGGTCCAGGTGGGCCAGCCGGTCGATCCAGTCTGGACGAGTCAGGACCGCTGCCGCGTCGCTGCCTTCGATCATGGTGTCGCGACGGCTGTCCGGCAGCCGGTTGTCGATGGCTACGAACGCGCCACCGGCCTTGATGATGCCGACCAGCGCAACGAAGACGTCCAGACCGCGGCTCAGGTAGACAGCGACCCGGTCCTCGGTCCCGATGCCGAGGTCGTGCAACTGCCCGGCGAGAGCGTTCGATGCCCGGTCCAGCTGCCGGTAGGTCAGCGTCTCGTCGTCGCAAGCGACCGCGAGGTGATCCGGAAACTCGGTTACCGTCCGGCCGAAGCTCTCCACGAGGGTGACGGGATCGGCCGGTGCTTCAGGCCCGGCCGGCGTCGCGGCCGGCCGCAGATCGGTCCAGATGCTGTCGACGACCGTGAGGCACTCCTCGCGGGAGCCAGTCGTCCCGTGCGGGTGCCACCCCTGGGGATTCGCGGTGGAAGCCGGCCACACGCTGTACTGGCCGGCGTCGTTGTGCACGACGTGGTAACGCTCTTCGAGATTCATCAGCTTCCGCTCTCTCGGCAGTTCGACTATCTCAACAGATGCTGAGGGTTCACAGCGGTAGCGGTGTCAGTTCCGCCGGCGCACCGGGATCGAGCACGGTGCGGAGCGCCGCGGACAGCGAACGCTCGCCGGAAAGCCGTTGTGGGGGACCGGCCGTCCGCAGGCGACCGATGACGGCTCCCGCTCCCGCCCACCGTTTGATTTCCGCCCGGTCATGTCGCGTGTCGCGCGTGGACAGCAGGATCACGACCGGCACCGGAGACACGCCTGGGGCCACCGTGTGCACGGCCCGGCGGAGCCGGAAGGCCCGCCCCAGTCGCTCGCGGAGGATCCCGGCATTCGGCGTTCCCGAATCCAGCACATCAACCACGTACGACGAACTGTCCAGGCCGTGGTGTTCGCCGGCAGGGTCGATTAGCACCACGCGAGTCACCGGCACGCCGGCCTCGACGAGCCGTGGAACGACGTGGGTCGCCAGCCGGCAGCCGGTGGCGCCGGCGGCAAGCACTGTCAACGCGGCTTGCGAGGTCGCCGCGAGGTCCCGGCAGGCCCGGTCGAGCATAATCGCCAGGTCGGGTTGCTCGGCGCGCAGCTCGGACGAAAAGGCGTCGGCTTGAGCGACCGGTAGGTCGGCCAGGTGATCGCGCAGCTCGATCAGTCCTTGGTCGGTGCCGGCCAGACAGAGCAGGCGTGGCCCGCCCTCGCCGGACCGCAGAGTCACCCGCCGCAGCAGGCCATCACTGCGCCCTCGGATCAGCTCAGCCAGGCGGCGCGGGCTTGGGTGTTGGTAGAGATCGTCGAGGTCGAGTTCATGGTGGAGTTCGTCGCTGAGCCGGCCGACGGCGATCGCGGCCCCCAGCGAGTTGCCGCCCCGGCGGAAGAAGCTCTCCTCAGCGCTGATCTCGATGCCGAGCAGCGCCGAGAGCCCTTCCGTGACCAGGGTCTCGACGACGTCGACCGGTAGCCGGTAAGCGCCGGTCGGTTTCTCGGCGAGCCCGGCGGCCACCCGCTCGGCGAGTTGCCGGCGGTTGGTCTTCCCGCTGACTGCTCGGGGCAGCGCGTCAGTCACGACATAATGTGCCGGCACCATGGAGGGCGGCAGCATCGCCCGAGCGTGGGCGGTCAGTTTCCCGGCGAGATCCGCATCGGCGGGACACCAGGTGCCCGCCGGCAGCGGCGATGTCGGCACCACCACCGCGGCCAGGCCGGTCATCCCCGCCATGCTCACCGGCACCACCGCGCAGGTCAGTACTTCTTCCACAGCCTGGAGACGGTGCTCGATCTCACCCGGTTCGATCCGGTGCCCGGAGACCTTGAGCTGGTCGTCACCGCGGCCGACCAGTTCGAGTCGACCTTGGCCGTCCCATCGGCCCAGGTCGCCGGTCCGGTACAGCCGACCGCCCGGCTCGGCCGGCGCCTCTGTGAAGGCCGCGGCGGTGAGGTCCGGCCGCCGATGGTAACCGAGCGCCAGCGCCCCGCCGCCGATGAAGAGTTCGCCGGTGGTGCCGGGCGGGGCCGCCGAGCCCCAGCGGTCCCGCAGCACGAATCGGTTGCCGTGCAACGGTCGCCCGACGCGAATCGGCGCCCGATCGACTCGCCAGGCGGAGGACCAGACGGTGGTCTCCGTGGGGCCGTACAGGTTCAGAGCGACATCTGCCGCTGTCAGCAGGCGGTCACGGACGGTCGGAGTCATCTTCTCGCCACCGCAGAGCGCCACGCGAAGCCGGCCGGTAAGCCGCGGGGCGAGGGCCTCCCACACCCCAGGGGTCGCCTGGATCACCGTGACCCCGGTATCCGCGACCAGCCTGCCGAGTTTCACCGGGTCACTCGCCTGACCCTCAGACGCGATCACCACACAGCCACCGAGCAGCAACGGCGTAAACAGTTCGACCATCGAGATGTCGAAGGTCACGGTGGTGGCGGCCAGCACGACATCCGCCCGGTCGAGTTCTGCGATCGACACGATCTCACGGAGCAGGTTGGTGAGCGAGCCGTGACCCACCACGACGCCCTTGGGCACTCCGGTCGTGCCGGACGTGTAGAGGAGGTACGCGGGAACGATGCCACTGGCGGGGGTGTGAACAGGGGGCGTCGCACCCGTTTTCTGGGCGCCGAGTGGAACGATCGCCGCGGCACTCCCGGCCGCCACGCGAACAATCCGGTCCCGGGTGATCTCGTCCACCACGACGACGTCGGGTTCTGCGTCACCGAGCAGGAGGTGCAGCCGATCGTCCGGATGCCGCCGGTCCAGCGGTACGTAAGTAGCGTCGCAGAGCCATACCGCCAGCGGCACCGCGATCACCGCGGAGGTGCGGGTGGTGCAGGCTGCGACTCGGCCGCCGGGGACGAGCCCGGCCCGGGCGAGCCGGCCGGCGAGAAGGACGACATCGTTCCACAGCTGGCGATAGGTCTTTACCCCGACAGCGTCGCGCACCGCGGGCCGGTCGGGATCCGCGGCGGCGACCTCGCGGAGGAGGTCCACCATCCGCTCCTGGGTGACCTCTTCACCCGCGCCGCCCCACCGGTTGAGCAGAGCGCGCTCCTCGTCGCACACCACGTCGAGCTCGGCCAGCGTGAGGTCGTCCCGGGTCGCGACGGCGTCCAGGACAGTCAGGAAGCGGCGGCGCAGCTGGTCCGCTGCCTCGTCGCTGATCCTCGCCTTGCGGTATTCGAGAACGAAGTCGAACCGGCGGCCGTTCTGCCGCGCGTCCAGAACGACGTCGAACTTCGAGATCCGGAACGGGAATGACAACGGTGTCACGGTCAGGCCGTCCAGTCGCAGCCGAGCGTCGCCAAGACTGTTCATCCAGAACATCGCCTGAAAGAGGGGGGAAACCCCCGCACGCCGAGATGGGTCGAGGCCGCGGACAACCGACTCGAAAGGAAGGTCTCGGTTGTCGATAGCGCCGATGACGACCTCGCTGACCCGTTGGACAACGGTTCTCAGGTCCGGGTCACCGCCGAGCCGCACTCGGATCGCCACCGAGTTGACGAAGTTGCCCACGACCGAGTCGAAGTCCTCGTCGTCACGGCGCATCACCGGAGCACCGATCACCAAGTCGTCCTCGTTGGCGATTTTGCCGAGTGTCACGGCATACGCCGTGAGCAGCAGAACGAACGGAGTGACACGCAGTCGGCGGCATGCCGCCGCCACCGCGGCACAGGACTGCTCCGGCAATTGGAAGCTCACCCGGTCCCCCTCGTACGGCGAGGCCCCCGATTTCGCTGTGGGTGGCAGCTCCAATGCCGTGGGCGCGTCGGCGAGTTCCTCCCGCCAGTACGCCAGTCCGTCGTCGAGGTTCTTCTCCAGCTCCTCTTCCCGGCGTCGCAATTCCGTTGCGGCGTCCGCATCGGTCAGCGGCAGCGGGAGCAACTGGTCACCGTTGTACGCTCGCTGGAGTTCGTCCAGGACCACGCCCTCCGACCACGCGTCGACAGCGATGTGATGCACAAGGAGCAGGAGCAGCGCGGAATCGCCGGTCACGACGACCAACCGCGCCCGGATCAGCGTGCCGCTGGTCAAGTCGAGGGGCTCGTGGACCCAGCGGTCGACGAGACGCTGAGCCTCAGCCTCCGCTTCGGACGGTGACACGCCGGTCAGGTCGACGACCTCGAGCAGGTCCGGTACGGGCGCGTGTACCTCGGCCACGACATCGAGCCCGTCCTCCCGGAACGAGGTCCGCAACGCGTCGTGGCGGGCTGCCACCACGTCGACAGCCGAGCCGAGCAGGGACGCGTTCACCCCACCGCTGAGCCGGAACAGGATCGGGGTGGAGTAGGCCGAGCCGGTTCTCTCATGCCGATCCAGGAACCACAGCTGACGTTGGGCGGCTGTCGCAGGGTAAGTAGTCATCGAGCGTCCCTATCTGAAGCGCCGAAAAGTGGACCGGGTCCCGTAACGAGTCCGCCCTGGATCAACGACACCCATCACTGCGGTACGGGATCCGCTCCGCGGGCGTCGGACGCGACCGCGGTGCAGGCTCCGAAGACCAATCGGGCCAGTGACTCCCAGGAACCGGACGGCATCAAACTCTGGCCGTCAATGTCATGGAAGGTCACCCGGCCGGTGGTCTCGGCCGCCCAGCAGGCAAGAATCGTCCGCTCCTCGGGGGTCGACGCGGACGCCAGGAAGACGTCGATCGGCAGGTCGAGCAACTCCTCCTGCTGGTACCGGTAGCTCACCGCGAGCCCGAGGTCGGCGGTGATGACCGGTTCGATGAGCGACCACATCTCGGGGTTGTCGAGCACGGCGGTCGCCATCGCGCCGGTGCGGCGAACCTCTGCGCGTACGTCGGTCACCGGCACACGATCGCCGGACTGCCCGGGTGGGTCACCGACCACCAACAGTCGGCTCGGCCCCGGTAGACCGCGGCGCCGAAGCTCGCGGCACACCTCGAAGGCCAGCAGCGCGCCGAAACAGTGGCCGAAGAAGAGGTAGCGGCCGCTGGTGTCCAGGTCGTCGACCAGCGCCCGGACCAGTTGGCCGAGGTCGGTCGGGGCCGGGTCTCGATACCGGTCCTCCCGGCCCGCCCGCCGGCCGACCACCAGCTTGACCTCCTCGGGCGCTGCGGCCGACCAACCGCGGAAGGGCAGGGCCCCAGCGCCGGACCACGGGAAGCAGACCAGCCGCACGCCGGCGCCCCGGGTCAGGGTCACGTAATTGTTCTTGCTCACGAGTTCTCCTCTGAGGCGACCGTCCGCGTCCAGCGCGGATCAGACGGCCACTTCGGTCGCTTGCGGCGCCGGATCGTTCTTCGGTGCCATCGACGGCGGGCAGACGATGAGACCGTCGCGCTGCTGGCGTACCTGCCGGATCTCGGGCACCAGGATCAGCGCGCCGGTGGACAGGAGGATCAGCGTGGCGGCGCCGAGGAGGGTCGGCGTGTCACCCAATCGTTCCGCGACCGGCCCGGTGGCCGCGTACCCCATAGGCATGATCACCACGGAGATGAGCGCCTCGTAGGAGCTGACCCGTGATATCACCGTCTCGGGGATGACCTGTTGGACGGTGGTGTCCCACACCTCGTTGATGTAGGTCATGCCGGCCGAGCCCACAACCGCCGCCGCGGCGACGACCATCACCGGCATCGGCCCGATCAGCGCGAGCAACTCGAACGCTGTCAATCCGAGCGCCAGATGGCCGACCACAAGGGGGCGGCGGGGCCGCCAGCGTAGGGCGATGATGCCGCCGAGGAGTGCGCCGACCGCCAGGCCGGTGCTGATCAGACCCCAATTCAGCGCTGAGCCCTGCTTGCTCGCGAAGATGATCGGGCCCAGCACGAAGAGCGGGCAGATCGAGAAGTTCCACACGGCGTGGAAGATGAGGGTGATCCAGTACCAGCGGCGCATCCGTAGCTCACGCCACCCGTGCGTCAGATCGTCGAGAAAATGCGTGCGTTCCCGTCGAGCCGACCGGGGAACCCGCAGGAAGGCGAGGCATGCCGCACTGACCACGAAGGACGCCGCGTCGATCAGATAACCCCAGGGAGGGCCCGAGAGGGCCACCAGACCGCCCGCCAACGCCGGGCCGAACATCCGCGACGCGTTGGCCGACATACCCATGAGCGCGTTCGCCTGCTGGAGCTTGTCCCGCGGTGCGAGCTGGGGTACGAGACCGGTCAGCGCCGGTTTCGAGATAGACGAAGCCGCCCCGAAGAGGGCCGAGGCGGTCAGGATCAAGCCCACCGATGTGTGGCCCGACAACAGCAACAGGCCTACGGTCCCGTGCAGGACGGCCAGGAATCCGTCACCACCGAGGAGGAGCAGCCGTCGCGGCAACCGGTCGGCCAGAACACCGCCGATAAGCAGTAAACTGACACGGACGATCGTCGAGACCGCGAGGACGGAGCCGACATCCGCGGCCGATCCGCCGGCGTGGATGACCGCGAAGACGACGGTCACCGGCATCAGGGCGTCGCCGATGCCCGATGCGGTTCGGCTGATCCACAGCAGGCGGTACGGCCCATTGGCGAGCGGGCCGAACTTGTCAACACCGACCATCGCCCGTCCCTACGGTTGCGACGGGCCTCGGAGTCGACTCATGTGCCTCAACCGCCCGCCGGACTGCCTCCGCCACGGCAGGGGAGGCCAGCATCCCGTCACGGTTCACGTCGAGCCGGCGCAACTCGCCGGGAAAGAGCGCGTCTTGCACGTATCCGGAGGAGGCCAAAATCTCCGGCCTGGCCGCTGGGAAGGACCGGCTGAGGCCGCTCATCACCAGGTAGGCCAGGTAGCGGTGGAAGCGGGCGCCTAGCTGAACACCGAGCTTCGCGGGCAGACGCATCCGGGCGAAGGCGGCAGCGACCGTGGTTACATAACTATCCAACAACAGCCGTGCGTCCTGCACCAGGTCTCGGTCGTTGGGGGTCCAGCCCGGCGGCCGGGTCAGTTCGCCGGCCCGACTGCGGTCCATACTCTGTAGTGACGCTAACGAGGTCTCGTAAGCCTGCAAGAGGGTCATCCGATCGACCGTTTCCGGATCCACGAGCACGACGTGCGGCGCGGGCTGCCGAGCGGCACCGAGCAGCACTGATACGGATTGGGCAAGGGCGGCACCGGCGCAGTAGCCGATCACGACAGCGACCTCGAACCCATTCGCCGCGATCTCGCCGGTCAGTAGTCTGAGCCGGGCATCGACCGACGATGGCCGGTCCACATCGTCGAGTTCGTCCGGCGGCATCACTTCAAGGACCGGCACGTCTCCCGCAAGCAGCTCGACAAGGTCGGCGAAGCTGGCCCCGGCCCGTCCGGAACCGAAGTCGAACGCGAGCACGCAGGGTCGATTGCTACCAGCGCGCAGCGTGCGTAGTACATGAAGTTCCACGAATGTCCTCGTGTGCAAGTGATGCGCCGAACTATCGAGTATTCCCAGCGGGGGTCTCCCGACTGCCATCCATCGATGTGGTGCGATCCCCGGTCGCACATGAAACCACACATGTCACCAGCTCGCGACCCCGCCTGTAAAGCGCAGTGGCCGCTGCGGGAGTGATTCAAGATCACCACGATCGGCATAAGGCGCACCTGCGCCGGGAAACGACAGTCGCGGCTCGACGTTGGGCTGTTCGGCCAGATGCGCACTGCCCATACTGGCTCTTCGAAGTCAAGGGTCCGACGATGAATTAGGTGGTCGGTTTAAGGTTGATTGTCGGGTCTCGCAAGTCTTCTGGAGCCTGTCCAAGATGGGTGACGAAGTTCCACACGCCGTGGAAGGCGTATCGCTGGACCGGAACAGCCTTGATCTGCGCGTCACTGACGCGGATCCGGTGGGGGTACTGGTTGATATCCCCGACCGCGGCGACGGTCACCCGGTCTCCGACGTGGTCGCGCCGATCGTCTCGACGATGACCCGGCAATGGGTCAGCGGCCGACCCCGCCAGTTCATCGAGATGAATGAGAACAGCCGGTGTTGGACCTTGTTCCGCTTGCTGGTGCCGGGCGGGAAGTGATAGACCGTGACTGCAGCCCGGTCTGCGCCGCGAACGCGGCGATCTCGACCTTGAATGCCCGTAGCGGATAACCGTTGGACCCGCCGCAGTCCGCAGCGAGCAACCACCGGCTGCTGTGTGGATACCGGACCTGCACGGCTGACCGGTCGGCTGCCATTCCCCGGCCGGTTTCCGCGTACTCTCCGACGAGTTCCTTCTTTTCGTGTCCACGCTGATCACGGCCCCCGACGTCCAAAAACGTAGCGGCGAGAACGTTGGTATGCGCGAACTGGCCATCACGGTCGGGATGTCCAGCGCCTTCCTTGGTTTTGAACACCGCGTGCAGCCTATACCCGACTGCTTCAGCAACCCGGGCCCCGGTGTTCCTCCTGACGGTGAAACCCTTGGCATACAAACCTTTCATCAACTGGGCGAAGGTTTGGCGTCCACCGCAACGGCGACGTCGGATCCCCGCGCGTCTCCGGCGGACAACGCGTCCAACGCCTCGGCGATACCGAGCTGGCCTGACCGATCGGCACAGCCTCCACACCCAGCAGTAACCGCCACTGCCGCTCGTCCAGATGCGGCCTCAGCATAGCCAGCTTCACCGCCAGGGCATCCTCGCTCATCACATCGAGCCCAACGAGCCGATCATGAAACCGCCGACCGGCTGTCGAGCCCTTAACGGCGCCGCGAAGCGCTCCTCAAAGCAACCCTTCGGTTCGCTGGCCCGTCCCTCATGGAGCGTGCCTCAGTAGAGCATGCGTGTGCGGTCGCCCGGCCAGTAGGCGGCCAAGCCGGCCATCGATATCTTGCGTCCGCCGCGACTGGCGACGCAAACGAATCGGGGTCTTGCCTCGCGGGTTACAGGTGCGGGCCCTGGCTGGTCTCAGCGACAGTTCGGCCTCGTCAGCGAAACAGATTCACGCACCTAGCCTGCGCGCGACTCTTTACCGCCGGCCACTGATGACGCCGCCAACGCTCGATCGCCTGCTCGTCACGTTCAGCGGCACGCTGGATCGGTTGCTGCGGCGTGAAGCTGGCCCCGCGCAGCACATTCCACGCCGTGGTGATGCTGACGGTGACGTTCAAAATCCGCCCGATCAGTGTGCAGACCCGCGCCAACGTCCAGCGCTGGTCTCGCTCCGCTCGGCCCCGGTAGGACCCTCGTTCAGCTTCACGATCAGCTTCTGCACGAGCGCCTCGGACAACACCGGAGCCGGCCCCGGAGCACCCTTCAAGGCCAAAGCCTGCTCACCGCCCGCTGCCCAGGCTCGCCGCCACGCGAACGCTGACTCGGTCGAGACTTCCAACGCGGCGGCGACCTGCGCACCGAACTGGAGGCATCCACCCTGATCAGCGACATGGACACAAGAGTGTCCCTCACCTCTGAGGGTCAGTTGATGATGATCCGACAGAGGGCGGCCAAGTGACGTACCCGCCGAGAGTGCCACCGCAAGTCCCCCTTCCCCAGATGGCAGGGCGGCCCACGCTCTGAACCGCTGCCCGCGGCCGCTCTCAGGTATTCCTATATGGCCGCAGGGTGAGGAGCCGATCGGTCGAAGTAACTCGACGGGCTGAAATAGATGACGCTCCAAGCTATGCTGCCGGATCGAATCCACACTCGTTGGTGCTGTCTGTGTTCCGACGGGAGCGACGAAGGGTTATGTGATGGGTTTCGTCGGCAACGCGACATCGGAGCGGGACACCCAGCTTGCCCTCTCTATTGCTGCCATATCGGACATCTGCGTCAGAGTACTGGGCGTGGACAGCCTCGGGCCCGACGAAGATCTGTTCGCCTCTGGCGCTGATTCGATTTCACTCATGCTCATCGTCGGGCGGGCCCAGGCGCTAGGCCTGCCGGTCGACATAGAGGCGGCATTTCGTGCGCCAACTGTGCGCTCGATGGCGCTGGTCGGCGCGGTCGGCGCAGATGTTCCGTCGGCGGTCGCGGATCCAGAATGGAAGGCGGAGTCGTGGGTTCCGCTGACGGGATATCAGGAGTTCCTCATCGGTTTCTACCCCAGATTGGAAGCGAAGGTCACGAACGTAGCCCTCGTTCTCGCCGACGAGGTCGTTGAAGACCGGCTGCCGTCCGCCCTCAAGGAGCTCGTTGAACGCCACGACTGCCTGTCAATGAGCTTCGAGAAAACGGAGGACGGCTGGCGGCAATCGTTGCATGAACCTCGTCCGCCATCTTTAGCCGTCGTAGATGTGGCTGACGTCAATGACTGTTGGAAAATTCTCTCCGCAACTCGATACTCCATGCTCGTCGATGCATCGCCTCTCATTCGGGCAACGTTGTACCGATCCCACGCCGGACCTAGGCTGCTGCATCTGGTGATTCACCATCTGGTCACCGATGCGGCCGGCATCAACTTTATGCTCGACGATCTAGAAAGTATCATCGCCTCCAAGCAGGGCGGTCCAGCCACGACGACCACCCCGGGAAGTTTCGCCGCCTGGTGCCATTGGCTGGATCGACTCAGGGGATCGGAAGGACAGGTCGCTCTACGCCAATGGACGGGGTATCTCCGGCCGGACGTGCCCGTTGCTGCCCCGGTCGACTTCGACAGAGCGGAGAATCGTCTTGAGAGCACGAGAGTTGACAGGTTTCGACTAGGCCGTCATGACACGGCGCGGCTTCGGCACCTCTGCACCGCTCTGCCGGTCCTTTCCCTGGAGGGAGTAATTCTCGGCGCACTTGCCCACGGACACGCCCGCGTCTTCACAACCAGCGAACTGCGGGCTCTGGTGGCCAGAAGCGGCAGGCGCCCCGTGCCCGGGGGGCCAGATCCATCGGCGATAGCTGGCTGGCTTGGCTATGCATTCCCGACGCTTCTGACGGTCCCTGCCGGTGACATTACCGAGGTCGGCGTCGCCTTCGATATCTGTACCCAGTTGAAGTCCGCCCCCGACGACGGTTTCTCGTATTTCCTAATCGATCGTGAAACGCGGGAAAGTTTTCCACCGCCGTCCCTCTCATTTACGTATCAGGGCTCGATGAGCGCACCGATTGCCCGCACCCTGATTTCGGACGTGGATCCTCCCGAGGGATGGAATTCCCCGATGCAAGGCACCCGAACGGTGCTGTTTCAGGCGCACGCGAACCTCATCGATGACGGCGTGGACGTCTCCATTCGTTACAGTGAGTATCACCATAAGCCCGAGACCATCCGGGCGTGGCTGGAGGGCGCGGAGTCGTTCCTGCGCAGGCTCGCAGACCACGGCCACATCGACCGGCTTGACCCGCCATTGCGTGCCAACTAAATGGAACGGGGTGAAGCGTGAGCATGGACTCGACGCCGACAGCTTCGGTCGGCAACGGCGCGTGGAAAAGTGGCTGGTGACCCATCGGGGTTAAGGCTTTCAAAGCGGCGGCTGCGTGACTTCGGCCCACGGCGGCGAACGCCCTGGCGGGCCGGAACGCGGGCAGGGCATCGATCCGTCCGCCGCCCGCTCCAGCACGTCAGCCGACGGCGGCTCCTGGACACCAATCAAAGACACAATCGGTCGCCGGGATGACCACCTCGGCGATCATTGTTTCCGGGCCGGGCTGGTAGATCAGCCGCAGGCCGATCCGGCTGTACAGCTCCGCCTTGTCGCGCGGGTCAGCGTCGCGGAGCAACCTGAACAGGTCGTTGAAGGCCTCCGCGATGGCGTCGAGTTGGTCGTGGGCATCCGCTGAGGTGGCGCCTCGGCAGAGCCGAGCAGTGCTTGAGCTGTCCTCTTGATCGCCGTGGCCTCCGAGATCCAGCCGGGGATGAGTGCGGGGGTCACCTCCGGCGTCGAGGGTGTCCCGATAGCGGCTGATGTTTAGGTGAGCCCCGCCTGCCCTGTTTCTCGTCGTCTGGGCCCGGGCGAAGGTGGGTGACCTGGCCGGCGACGAGCCGGCCGTCTGTTCGTGATCTTCACAGTCACGCCGATCGCGGCTACTGCGACTCGTCCACGGCTGTTCCCGGGGTTCTGCGGGACAACGCGAACGGCAGTTTGCTCGAGTTCCCCGCGACGGCGTGCAACAAAGCCGGTCCCCGGCGTGTAATCAAGGTATGAGAGGTGCGGACTTCGAGGCGTACGTGCGGGAGGTCAGCCCTGGGCTGCTCCGTTTCGGGCACGTCCTGACCCTCGATCGGTCCGAGGCCGAAGATCTCGCGCAGGAGACGCTCATCCGGGTGGGACTGGCCTGGTCGCGCGTGCGGCAGGACGGCAACCCGGTCGGCTACGCCAACCGGACCATGGTCAACCTGTTCCTCAACCGGCGCCGCGGACGCGTCGACATTCCCGTCGCGGCCATGCCGGAGCGGGGCCAGGAGGATCTCGGCATCGCCGCCGTCGATGCCGCCGGCGCCCTGCGCGACCTGCTGGCCGGGCTGCCACCGCGGCAGCGGGCCGCAGTCGCGTTGCGGTATGTCCACGACATGCCGGACGACGAGATCGCCGCGCTGCTCGGATGCAGTCCGCAGACCGTGCGCTCCCAGGTGTCCCGGGGCCTGGCCACCATGCGCTCCCACCGGCCCGACGAGGAGGTGACGTCATGACCGACCGTGAGCTGGCCGAGTTCGACATCCCGGTGCCCCAGGATTTCGTGCAGCGCGTGCAGCGGGGCGTGCGTCGCCGCCGCCTGCTGCGGGCCGCGGCGACCGGG